>JBFEWU010000314.1:0-5476 GCA_041546215.1 Draconibacterium sp.
TCCCCTCCATTCCAATGTTCTAATCCTCCTATATTCTAATCTTCCAATTCCGGTTGTCTTCGGTCTTCCTTTGAGCTTCGAGCTTTCAGCTTTGAGCTTCTTCCACCATTCTCTGCGTCTTCTCTTTTCTCTGCGGTTAAAACAACTAAACAAAGAGTTCACGGAATTCTCACAGAGGGCCACGAAGGCATTAATCACTAATCAATAATCATTAATCAATTTCTTCCGGTCTTCGACTTCCGTCAATTTTTATAGTCTCTCCTTCGCTTATGGTTTTTAATTCAAGTTTAAATCCGCTATCCGATTCTTGCTCAAAGGTACAGTCAAAAATTATTTTGTTGCTACCCTTTTCAACATTAAATGAACCGGCATCAATTACTATACTTTGTTGAAGATTCCAGTTCTTATCAAAAATTACAGCCGTACTTTCTCCGGTATACTTCAAGTGATGGCCGGGTGCCAGTTTTACCGGCAACTCAATTTTCTTGTAATTATTAATGTCGAAGCTTAAATTTTTCACACTTGCATCTTCCGGGGCCGTAAGTATAAATTGCAGGGATTGCGATGCATTCACGTTATTGAATTCAAATACGGAATGCAAGGGTTCGCCCGGCTGACGTATTTTTTGTTTGTGCTCGAACCGGTCTATCTTATACTGAAATAAGGTCCAGCTGTTATCATCATTTGGCACCAGGTGAAATTCATTTTTAATGTCTTCCATGCGTTTTTTCTGTTCTGCAGAAAATGCTCCGGCATGCCTTAATTTCTCCCAGACTGCAATGGTTTCAAGAATTTTTTCCCCCAGGCCATTGGCCGCCACAATTCTTTCCGATGTGGTTAGGGCAAAACCAGCATCGAAACCTGCGGCACGTGCCAGCAGCCATTCAACATCTTCCAGGCTTATCTGTTCCGACATCCGGAACCAACCCAGCATGCTGGGCATAAGATTCCGGCGATAAAAATCCTGGTTCATCAGGCGGTACTGGGTTTGGCTTTCCCTGAAACCGGCATACCAGGGTTCACCCCAGTTCATACGTGTGTAAATGTGCCAGAAATAGTGACCTGGATTGCTGGCATCGTTAATAATTTTACCCTGTAAGCGGGGCGTTAATTTATCGTACCAGTTTTTCACGAAGCGCAAACGCCCATATTGCCCCATTCCCGTCGACCAGTTTCCTTCCAGTCCGTCGAACGAAATTTGCCGAAGCCCGGTGTAATTAAACAGCTCAGCTATGCGGCCAGCTATTTCATCCGAGAGTTCGTTATTGGAAAGAAAGGTTTTGTAACCATGATCCATAAGTTTTGAGATACCCGTTCCTTTTTCATATGAGTTTGCTTTGGTTTTAAAAGCACCTCTCTCGCAATCCAGCAGGGTCCATGGTTTTGTGTCCGAAACTTTTGAGTAGCGAATAAGCTCATTTCCAATAACTACCGCATGTAAACTGTTGTTTGCCATTTGATTGAAAAACCTTGGATCTTCGATTACAATAGCTTTTGTGGTTTCATCGATGGCGGAGACCAGTTTACTGCTTCCCACTTTCGCCAGTCGACGATCGGGCACCGGGGTTACGTATGGATCGTTGGTGGTAATAAAGTTTGAAAGTGTATGAACGCCCAGGCGAATTCCCTGTTCTTCGGCACGCTCAACACAGCGTTTCATGCTCTCCCAGTTATCGGGGAATGCCTTTTCATGCAAATCGAAATGTCCCCAATTCACAAAGGGGCCACCGTGGTATAAATATTTTAATCCTGCTTTTTGGGTCAGTTTAATGGCTTTGTCGAGGTTTTCTTCCCCAAAGGATTGGATGAGATACGATGCGCTTGCTCCATTATAGGTTTTACCCCATTCCCCGTCTATTTCAGGGTGAGGCAAGCCTTCTGCAAGCTCAATTTTGCCGATGGTTTCCAGGGCATCTTTTGCAGTACAGCCGAAAAGTGCAATTTTGCTCCCCGGTAAGCCGCCATCGTCGAAGGGAGGAACCTCATAATACTCATGTTTCCATACGGGAATAACCCGATGTTCACTGCGATCGCGGCAATAGGCTTGAAGAATACTTCCAAAATCGGTATGTTTGGCCGTTTGCCCGCGGTAGAGCACGGCCACGGAATCGCCAATATCAACCAAATTATTCGTCGCAAATATATCATAGGCCGGCTCGGTATCGTCTTCATTTGTGGGGTATCCACCCAGTGTTTTTGGATTTAATGCCTGGATGCCAATGGCAAAATCGTTGTTGCGAACCACGCCAACGGTTTCACCAACGGTTTTGTTAATGCTTGTGGCAAACGGGCCCCAGATGGCAAGATCCGGTTTTAATTCTCCTTCAATACCCAGCAACTCAAAGGTGGTGTGTGTAGCTTTTTGTTCCACCCTGATTTTGGCCAGGGTATTTATCCCGTCGAATCCCAAATCCAGTATCGACTCCTCCTCGCTCCATTCCAGCTGACCAGGGTGGTAGATGGTTCCGTCAACACGCAGCGACAAAAGATATGATTCCTGGTTTTGCGGGAAATATTCTTTCTGCGAATTCAGGTCGACCATACTTATGACCTGTCCGGAATTGTTCAGGCCAATTTTGAAATTCCCGTTTGTAAAACTGATTTCTTCAGAAGAACACCCTGTAAAAATCAGAAAGATAATCAGATAGAAAATAGACTTCTTCATGGTAAAAATATTCTGGTAGATTTATTATCTGGTTTTTGGTTTAAAATCCTGTAAGTTATTGATTATAACAAAGAACAAAGAACAAAGAACAAAGAACAAAGAGCAAAGAGTAAAGAGCAAAGAAGCAGTGTTCAGTGACCCAGTTGTCGTTGTTGTCATTGTTGTCGCATATTGAGTATCAGAATTTCAGAGTATTAGAATATGAGAATTTATTGACCAAGCCATTAAACAATTCCGTAGTCATTGTTGTCATCGTTGTCATTGTTGTCATTGTTGTCATTGTTGTCCGTTGTCACCCTGAGCGGAGTCGAAGGGTGCTCTCTGCGGTTAAAACAACTAAATACAGAGATTCACGGAGTTCTCACAGAGGGCCACGGAGCCATTAATCACTAATCAATACCTGTTGTCTTCGGTCTTCGGTCTTCGGACTTCGGACTTTCCTTGACAACTTGACAACGCGAACGCAGTGAGTGGAGAACGTCTATGTGCTTGTCTCGTTGTCTGACAATCCGAATATCCGAAAACCTGAAAATCCTGACTAATCAATAATTCCCAGTGGTTCATTCACCATCCACCCGCCTCGGGTGAAATCGGGTACGTCAACCGAGTCGCTTCTGTTGGCCACCGATTCTTCGCTAAGCGGACCGACTGCCGACCATGCTGCGGCATCATAAACGTCCTGGTCCAGTGCTTCACCATTTCTCAGGCAATAGATCATACGCCAGTTCATTAAGAAGTCCATGCCACCATGTCCTCCATTCTTTTTGGCTTCCGATTCCATTTTTTTCCAGAATGGGTGGTCGTATTGTTCGTAGCATTTATCAATGTCTTGCCAATTGTGTGTATTTCCGCCATCAACTACTGCAACACGGTTAGGATAGCCACGGAAAACACCTTTTGTCCCCTGGATAAGGTTAATCCGGTCGTAGGGGCGGGGAGTGGTTGTATCATGCTGCACCATAATACTCCTGCCCAATTTGGTTTTGATGAGTGAGGTATTCATGTCGCCACAGACATAACGGCGTTGATTCCTGATATGGTCGGGAGCAAAGTTCTCTTTGGCGTATTCCTGCCGTCCCAATGCGGGTGAACTCATGGATGTGAGATAATCAAAGCGGTCGCCGCGGTTAATGTTCATATATTGCGAAACCGGTCCAAGTCCGTGTGTGGGATATAAGTTTCCATTTCGTTTTTCGTGGTGCGTCGTTCTCCATGTGCCAATGCCTTTATCCATCATGCGCATCTGACCGCGCAAATCGTGTATGTAGGCACATTCTCCGTGTGTTAGCTTTCCAAATACGCCCAGGTGACACATGTTCAGAACCATCAGTTCTTCACGTCCGTAACACACGTTTTCCATCATCATGCAGTTCTTTTGTGTCTTTTCGGCGGTGTCAACCAATTGCCAGCATTCTTCAAGGGTAACTGCAGCCGGCACCTCGGTAAAGGCATGTTTCCCCGAAAGCATCGCATCAACACACATGGGCGTGTGCCAGCGCCAGGGAGTACCGATTACAACCGCATCGATATCGTCGCGTTCGAGTAAACGGCGGTAATCGTAGTCACCCCTCGTGTAGGTCTCAGGTGCAGGTTTGCCGGCATCGGTGCACATTTTTACCGCCTTGTTGGCAGCATCCGGATCTATGTCGCAGATGGCCTTAATTTCAACGCCTTCAATTTTTAAATAGTGTCCCAGGTGGCCCCGGTTTCGACCGCCTAAACCAATCATTCCCAATCGAACTACCTCCAGCGGTGCCGATTTCAGACCGAAAACAGATTTGTGTGGAGAATTTCCAGCTGCATAAGAAGTTTTAATTCCTGTGGCCATGGCCACTCCTGCTGTAGCAGCAAGTGTGGTTTTAATAAAATTACGTCTGTTCTTTTCCATAATTTGTTTTATTGTTTCTTGATATTAGTGATTATCAGATTGACTTCTTGTTCCCCAAAATTAAAAAAATTATTCATTCATGGCTCTCTTATTAAAAAGTTTAAAAACAAGTTCCCATTAATTGGACTAATGAGTTTATTTAATCCTTGTTTAATAAATAACACAAAGATTTAAACAAAATACTATTATGTCTGTTATTGTGTTTGAAAGATTAATAAGCAAAAATGAAAAGTTATGAGTTATAGAGAAGAGATCATATACACCAAACTTAATGGTAAAAAGGAACTGAAGGCAAATGATGTTCTGAAAAGCAAAGCAAATCCTTATGATTTTGTCGGCGATAACCACATTGGTACTTCTGTTGATACGCCCTTGCGGGCTGATGCATTTGAATTATCCGATCATCAGAAAATGCTTATCATTGAAGATAAATTTCGTGATATCATGGAAACAATGGGACTCGATTTAAGTGATGATAGCCTGCAGGGAACCCCGCACCGGGTAGCCAAAATGTTTATTAAAGAAATATTTTACGGATTGAATTCATCAAACAAGCCAAAGATATCGGTTTTTGAAAATAAGTTCAAGTATGGTGAAATGCTGGTTGAAAAAAATATTAATTTAAATTCCACCTGCGAACATCACTTTTTGCCCATCGTGGGCAAGGCTCATGTTGCTTATATATCGAGTGGTGAGGTAATTGGTTTAAGCAAAATCAATCGTATCGTTGATTATTACGCTCGTCGTCCGCAGGTTCAGGAAAGGCTGAACATGCAGATCGTTCAGGCGCTGCAGAAAGCATTGGGCACTGAAGATGTTGCCTGTATCATAGACGCCAAGCACCTCTGCGTTAATTCACGGGGAATAGGTGATATTGCGAGCAGCACCGTTACCTCTGAGTTCGGCGGGAAGTTCAAGGAAGA
>JBFEWU010000396.1:0-4212 GCA_041546215.1 Draconibacterium sp.
CCTGTAACCAACGAAACAGATGAACAACTGATGTCGCGCATGGAACGTATTGATTACATCCTTGTTTCGCCTAAACTGGCCCCTGAATGTGCAGATGCAAAAGTATGCAACGGACGGGAAAACTGGTATTTGTCTGACCATTATCCGGTGGTTGCCGAATTCAAATAAGATGCTTAGCAGGTACAAATAAACAAACTCAATAAAGTAAATAATTGGTAAACGATATAAAATAAGACGATTCAGTTTCTGAAGTTATCTGAATCTAAAATACATACACATGAAGCAAATTCTATTATACCTGATTTTAAGCTTACCCATCGTATCGCTTTCTCAAACAAAAGATTCTTTTGCCGACAGGTGGGAATTTAAAGGCATTGCCGTTCAGGATTCGGGCTATACCATTTGGGGAACTTCGCCCATTTACGGTGATGATGGGAAAGTACACCTTTTTGTGGCCCGATGGCCGGGAGAACTGAAAGTTGATCCGGGATGGCGAACCCATAGTGAAATTGCTCACTATGTGGGCGATTCTCCTGAAGGACCTTTTGTCTTTTCTGATGTAGCCATTAAGGGCGATATCGAAAAAGGTAAAGAAGGACAGGCACCCTGTAATCCAGCCATTCATAAAGTGAAAAACAGAACGGTTTACGCACCGCATAATCCTGCTATTCATAGGGTGGATAGTATGTATGCCTTGCTTTATATTGTAAACGATGGCATTGAAGAACATCCTTCCAATCAGTACATATGCCTCTCGGTTTCCGAAAGCTTATACGGCCCCTGGAAAAAGGTCGGGGACGACGGAGTAATTCTGAAACCTTCAGAAAACAATGACTACTGGACCCACAAGGCAAGTAACGGAGTGAACAATCCTGCATTTTTGCAACATCCTGATGGCGGTTACTTCCTGTATTTCAAATCGGAAAAAGCACGGATGGGACTGGCCGTGGCCGAGAACCTGGAAGGTCCTTACGTTCAAATGCCTTTCCCGGTAACAGCCAACGACCGTAACATTGAAGACGGGTACGCATTTATGTACAAGGGCAAATTTGCCTTGCTTACAACCGATAATCATGGAATGATAGAAGCAGGCGGGGGCATCCTCTGGATCTCGGAAGACGGGATTCAATTTAACGATTATCAAAAAGGAATGCATCGAATAGCAGATTATAAAGGAGGAAAAGATTATACTGATGCAACAAATCCTCAGGTGCATTATGGTTCAAAATCAATGCCGTATTCAAAACCGGAGCGCCCGCAAATTTTGTTTGTTGATGGCAAACCAGCATATTTGTATGTGGCCTCGGGCCATAATATTTACGGAGGAGACTGTACCGTGAGTTATGTTTTGAAATTTAATACAGACGAATAAAACGGGTATGGCCGTCAGAACACAAAAGGCCATGAATATTAACCGCAGAGACGCTAAGGCGCAAAGAATAATCTTAGCGTCTTTGCGCCTTGGCGGTGAAATGAGCACGGTCCGCCAGCTGGCGGATTACCATAAGAAATAAACAATTTTAATAAGATGAAAAAAAAGATAATTCTGATAGGATTAAACCTGGTTTTTTGTATTTCTGTGTTTGGGCAATCCAAACCGGATATTTTGTTTTTTAAAGATCGTCTTCAGCCAATACGTGAAGAAAATATTTTTAAATCAGACGAATATTTTAACTGGTGTTCTTCGATAATAAAAGGAGAAGACGGGAAATACCATCTTTTTTATTCGCGGTGGCCCAAAAAATATGGTTTTTTGTCGTGGCTGACACATTCTGAAGTTGCCCATGCAATTTCTGATTCCCCGGCAGGGCCATGGAAATACAAAGAAACGGTAATGCAAAGCCGTGGCAGTGGCCACTGGGATGCCATAACTGTTCACAATCCAAAAATTAAAAAGTTCGGTGAAAAGTACTATCTCTATTACGTTTCCACAAATCTGGGAGATAAGGATTACACCGAAGAAGAATTAATTGAAACTGCGCGTGTTGGATATGAGCATCCGAATTGGAAGAAATACCTGCGTCGCAATCAACGAACAGGTGTTGCAGTTGCTAACTCAATAAATGGGCCCTGGAAGAGAATGGATCAGCCCTTGATAGAGCCCTCAGGTCCAATTGTCACTCTAACCGTTAATCCGGCAATTGATAAAGGAAAAGATGGGAAGTATTACCTGGTTGTGAAAGGCGATAAACCCAACGAAACACGTTTTATCCGTAACCAGGCTATTGCAGTTTCCGATTCTCCGGCAGGGCCTTTTGTCATGCAGGAAAAACCCGTTATCGATTATCTTGATACCGAAGATATGTCGGTTTGGTATGATAATAAACGGGATTATTTTTACGGAGTTTTTCATGCGCATCGTTTTATTGGAATGGTGAGTTCAACTGATGGGATAAACTGGAAAAAAGCGACAGAATATGTTTTAGCTCCAAAAGAACTACTTCTGAGCGATGGAAGTAAAATTATTCCCGACCGGTTGGAAAGGCCCTTTGTTTTTCAGGAAAACGGTGAACCTGAGGTGCTTTCGCTGGCAGTAAAAAAAGGGAACGATAGCTATATTGTTTTTATTCCGGTAAAGCAAAACGACAGACCACTTCCCAATAAACGTCAACTGGCCTGGCAACAAGCTGAGTTAGGTGCAGTTTTTCATTACGATCTGCACGTTTTCGACGGGGTAAAATATGGGCAGGGAAATAACCGTATCGATCCTGTTTATAATTACCAGGTTTTTGATCCCCAAAGCCTGAATACCGACCAATGGATAAAAGCCATAAAAGATGCAGGTTTTACCTTTGCCATTCTTACGGCAACCCATGAAACAGGTTTTGCACTCTATCAGTCGGATGTAAACCCGTATTGTATGAAGGCATTGAAATTTCAGGATGGAAAGGGAGACCTTGTTCGCGATTTTGTTAATTCTTGCCGTAAATATGGTATTAAACCCGGTATTTATCTGGGGATTCGCTGGAACTCGTTTGTGGGCGTACACGATTTTAAAGTAAACGGGGTTGGCGATTTCAGGGAGAACCGTCAGCGGTGGTACAACAATATGGTAGAAGGAATGGTGAAAGAAATTTGTACCAATTACGGCGAATTATTTGAGATCTGGTTTGATGGGGGAGCCGATCATCCTGGCAGTGGATCACCTGATGTATTGCCTATTGTTCAGCAGTATCAACCCAATTGCCTGTTTTATCATAATAAACAACTGGCTGAAGCACGCTGGGGAGGTTCTGAATCAGGCACTGTAGCTTATCCTTGTTGGGCTACTTTCCCATATTACTCTACCGGAGCCGGAGAGTCGGCCCATGCCGATATTGCAAAAAACAATTTCCAGCTTTTAAAAAAGGGGAGTCCGGATGGGAAATATTGGATGCCGGCCATGAGCGATGCTCCTTTAAGAGGGTATAACGGACGGCACGAGTGGTTCTGGGAACCGGGCGACGAAGCTCATATCTTTCCCTTGAAAAACCTGGTGGATATGTACTATAAATCGGTAGGCAGGAATTCAACCCTGATTATGGGACTGACTCCTGATCCAAATGGTCTGTTACCCGAACCTGATGTTAAAAGGCTGAAGGAGTGGGGAGATGAGATTAAACGCAGGTTTTCAAATCCGCTTGTGTCCGTTTCCGGGAATCAGGAAAAAATAATGGCAAAACTGCCCGCACAAAAGGCTATTAACCAGATTGTTGTCGAAGAAGACATTCAACTGGGGGAACGGGTGCGAAAATTTGTATTGGAAGGAAAAACAAAAAAGGGCTGGCAAACCATTTTTGAAGGCTCCTGTATCGGCCATAAATTTATTCATCGTTTTGATGAAATGGAGGTTTCGTCGGTTCGGTTAACCATAAAGGAATCGATTGGGGAACCACAAATTCAAAGTTTTGAGGTTTTTTGGGTAAAAGAAGAGCTATGACACAAAGCCACACGAAGAAGACACGGAGTTTCACGAAGGATTTAAACCTGATCGGTTCTCCTTTGCGTCTTTGCGCTTTTGCGAGAGACCATAATAAAACATTCTGATGAAAAGAAGAGTTATGACACAAAGCCACACAAAGAAGACACGGAGTTTCACGAAGGATTTAAACCTAAGCGGTTCTCCTTCGCGTCTTTGCGCCTTTGCGAGACCATAATAAACCATTCTGCTGAAAATGAGAGCTATGACACAAAGCTACACAAAGAAGACACGGAGTTTCACAAAGGATTTAA
>JBFEWU010000328.1:0-5272 GCA_041546215.1 Draconibacterium sp.
CCGGTATCTTTTGAAAAAATGATTGAGCTCATTGCATAGACGGTCGTATATGGGCCTGGTAAATTCCATAAATAAATCCTGGTGTGGCGGCAGTGGCAAGGCTTTATTTTTGGTTAATTCAAACTGCTTTTGGTTTAAGGCTTCTTTATCGCCCACATAAATGGCATATTCATTCATCCACGTAAACGATCCGGGAATGAGATTGTCGCGTAATAATTTGTTCGATTCAAAATCGATAATTCTATAGTTCAGCCTTCCGCCCGAAATTACCTTATCGCTAAAGGTCTTTAATTTGGCTTTATAGGTTTTGTAGGATACTCTTGTTGTATCTTTTGTTTCTACTTTTACCCTTTTTGTAAGTTCTTCTTCTTTTTCGTTTCGTACTAAATTACCAACGGAGAAATCGAAAAATTCCATTTGTACAATAAAGTCGGGTTGTTCAATCCGGAACTGTTCGGCCTGTCCCGGAGAATAAAAATTGACAAATCTATTTTGTGGATAGGTACGGTTTAGAAATTCAAATACCTGGTTGTAGAAGAATTCGGAACTTAATTTATAGGTTCTGGTTTGCACGGAAGCAGCCTCTACGATAACCTTGTAAGTGGCCAATTCCTTTGCTGTTTCCATTTCCTCCAAAACATTTTTATAGCCCGGTATTAACCGGTCGCACCGGCGAAAATGATCGAATGCCGTACGTGCTGTTTCGCGCGTGTTTTGTTCTATAAAATTTAACCCGGCGATATAGCGTTCATCGGCTGCTTTTTCGATGGCCATATTAACTTCTGAGGTGTAGGTTTTGGGATTTTGAATGATCTGGCGTGCAGCAGGAGTACTTCTGATCAGTTTTGATAAGCGATTTACCTGTTGCATGATATTGATGGTTTTTTCCCATTTAAAGTCCCGGTTGGCCGAGAGTGCCAGGTCCAGTTCTTCCTGCGACCAATCCATAGCCATCGGATAGCCATCACGTAATACCCGCGAGGCCTTCTCATTGTCAGGATCGGTTTTTAAGCGTTCTACGGCTTTTGTCATGGCCTGGAAAAAGTCGCCTTTTTGTAAGGCTTTTTTCCCGGTTGAGCAAGAAAACAGAATAAGAAAAAAGAACAAAAGTACCAGGTTTGTTTTTTGCATTTTTTGAAAACTTAATATTAAAACCAAAGATAATCTTTTAAGTGATAAGAAGTAATCGATTCTGTATTCGTGGTTTTACCGGGCTACAAACTCTTGAAGAAGAGAATAAAAGGATTCATTTTAAGTAATTGGTTAGGAAGAGTCACAAAAAATGAGATATTTGTAAAAAAATCGACGCCTGTGTTTCGAAAATTTCTTCTGCTTTCTTTAACTGTTTTAATGTGTGTTTTTGGTAGTACTGCCCAGATGTATCTTGCCGATGTGGAATTTGATAAAATAAACGAAGCTACGGTTGAGCACTATTTGCACCGTCAGATTGAAAATGATGTTGAAACCTTTTCAGAGCTCGAACCTTCAATGAATCCAACATCCAGCACCGATGGATTTTGCTTTCACGAACGTGAATATGTTATAAAAGACGGCATGAATAACGTTTGGACGCATTACGTTCATACCGATCCCGGAGATGCATGGAGTTTCGGGAAAATGAATTTTGGCATGCTGTTTTCCAAAAGGGAGAATAAACTGGTGTATCCCCATGAACAAGTGGAGAAAATAGAAACAGGACAGGTTGTGTATCTGAATCTGAAACTGGCAAAAATTAAGAATATTGCCACCGCTTTTGAAATAATTACAGTGGACGAAGAAAGTGGGGTGATCGAATTTAGTTATATCACTGATAACCTGACAAAAGGCAAGCAGCAGTTAAACTTTGTGCAAACTTCAAAAGGATACACTAAGATTACACACCGGAGTTTTTTTAAAAGCAAGTCGGCATTACGCGACCATTTTTTATATCCGTATTTTCATACACGCCTGACCAACACCTATCACCGGAACATGAAAAAAATGTACAAGAACAGAATGAATTAATGGATTAGTTCGCTTTAGTACAGGCTTATTTTAATCTCTTGTATAGGATTTATCAGAGCAGGTTGTTGGAAGTGTAAATGCAATATATTTTCAGGGATGTATTTTGGTGTGACCATGTGAATGGCGCCAATTAAGGCTGGAGTTTTATCCAATTCTTTAAATACGTAAAACAATTGCATAAAACCCGAGCCAAAGGGGGCCATTCAATTCCAATTATTTATCGATTTTAACATTAACAGCAGTTTGACCACGTTGTCCCATTTCCACTTCGTAGGTAACTTTGTTTCCTTCTTTAATGTCGTCGATAATGTTGTTTATATGAACAAAAACATCTTGTTTGGTATCCGAGTTTTTAATGAATCCAAAACCTTTCGAATCGTTGAAAAATGTAACGATACCGTGCTTTATGGGATCCTCTACTTCCATGCTTCCACGGGGAACACTTACTTCAATGTCTTCTAATTTAATTTCGTCCTTCTTGGTTGGTTCAGGAGGAGGAGTTGAAACAATATTACCATTCGCATCCACGTAGGCAATCATATCGTCCAGACTCGATTTCTTATCACCGTCGCGACGAGCAGCTCTCATTTCAGCTTTTTCTTTCCTTTTTTTCTCTTTTTTAGTTCTTACTTCTTTTTTGTTAAATGACTCTTGCGATCTACCCATAAAATATTTTATACTAGTTATTAAATTAAAAAATACGAGTTAAAGAATAGAGCAGTTAAGAACTAAACAGCAAGAATTAGCAGATAAATGCACAAGTTCTCGAACCTGGTATTTGCACAAAGATACGTTTTCTTTTCTATAAATTTAATTTTCGCATGAATCGGTAATAAATAAATAGTATTACACCATTGACCATCGTAATTAGTGGTTCTCTGAATTCATTGGATTTTGAATAAACGGGTAATCCGGATCAGGTTATTATCCTCAATTAAAGCAGGTTCCCTTTGCCAGACATACTTTTTAACTGACTGCTCAAAAATATATTGGCCGAAAGCTTAGAGCTGGTGATTTAAAATACGATTATAGAGCATGAAATTCTCATCATCGAAAATGCAAAATATTACGGTTTCAATCCGGGTATTTGTTTTTAGAAAGTTTCGCACTTCGCCAATGGCAATATTTGCGGCAGCCTCTTTCGGGTAGCCATAAACACCTGTGCTTATGTTTGGGAATGCGATGGTTCTGATGCCATTTTCCACGGCAATCTGAAGACAGCGTTTGTAGCACGAGGCCAGTTTTGCAGCCTCGTTATATTTTCCTCCATGGTATACAGGGCCGACCGTATGAATAACAAATTTTGAAGGCAGATTGTAGCCGCCGGTAATTTTAGCATCGCCGGTATCGCAACCATTCAGGCTGCGGCATTCGGCTAAAAGTTCTTTTCCGGCTGCACGGTGGATGGCTCCATCGACACCCCCGCCACCCAATAGCGTTTTGTTGGCTGCATTAACAATGGCATCAACATGAAGTTTTGTGATATCACCCTGGTGAAGTTGAATACGGTTCATACATTTTATTGAAAAGATAAAGAATAAAGAATAAAGAACAAAGATCAAAGAATAAAGAAGCAGTGGTCAGTATACAGGATATCTGGATTTTCGGATATTCGGATTGCTGGATGTCATAATATTCGATTGCCTGAAGATTTTGCTCCATCAATCACAAATCACTAATCGATTCCTGTTGTCTTCGGACTTCGGTCTCTTCCGTTTTCATTGTTGTCATCGTTGTCGTTGTTGTCGTTGTTGTCATCGTTGTCATCGTTGTCATCGTTGTCGCATATTGAGTATCAGAATTTCAGAGTATTAGAATATGAGAATTTATTGACCAAGCCATTAATCAATTCCGTTGTCATTGTTGTCATCGTTGTCATTGTTGTCATTGTTGTCCGTTGTTGTCCGTTGTCACCCTGAGTCGAAGGGTGCTCTCTGCGGTTAAAACAACTAAACACAGTGTACACGGAGTTCTCACAGAGGGCCACGGAGCCATTAATCAATAATCAATAATAATTAATCAATTTCCTTTGTCTTCGGTCTTTCCTTGACAACCTGACAACGCGAGCGCAGTGAGTGGACAACTTCTCCTCTGCGTCTTCTCTGCGCTCTGCGGTTAAAACAACTAAGCACTGAGTTCACGGAGTTACACAACGATTTTCCTCGATAACATTGCTGTTTCATTTCCCGGGGAGCATCAGAAGCTGATTGTATTTCATAAACCCAAAAACCGCTTTGGGTTATGATGTGCAATAAGGTCGAAATCCACGCCAAAGGCTTCTTTGAAATCCGAAAAATACTGGTTCATGTTTGGCCCAAAAAACTGGGTTAAATAAAAGTCGGAACCGTATAATATTTTCGATTTCTCGTATGGACTCAATTTGTCGAAAAACTGGGTTTTAAAGGTTCTTAATTCTTCTTTTATCGAAAATGTTAAGGCCTGGCTCCCGGGTAATTTAATGAGCTGGCCTTCGGAGAAACACGATAAATCGGTGTAGGCATTCGGGTAAGCTTCATTTCTAACTAAATCGAAAATTGCCTTCGACCAATTATCCAGGAAACCACTGCTGTTTAAAGCATTCCACACTTGAGCCCGTTCCGTAATGGTCAGGTTTTCGCGTAAATACACATACTTTGCTTTGGTTTTATAGGCCGAAGTTACAAGCTTGCGCTGTTTGTTTGTGAGTGGCATGATTGCATCTTCAAAAATAGCCTTGTCAATTTTTTTGAATTTTATGGCGTAGTTCACGTACTCCATTATCTGGCCACTGCCACCAAAATGCGCGAAATTAATGTACAGTTTAGGATATTTCCTGAGTACCAGTTCCCATAGTTTTGGGTGATTTAACTTTTTTGCCCTTTCGGCAATTGCTTCACCAATATGCCGGCTGAAAAAGCGCTTGTCGAAACGAAGTTTATCATTTATTTTGAAAATATTTCCATTGAGTAAAACATTCCCGCGAACATTTAACAGGGTTGAAAAGCAGGCAAATCCGCCATTTGAATTGTGCACGGTAAGCGGAATTTTGTGTGCTTCGCAAAAAGCATATACTCCGGGCTGATCTTTAGTCCCCATTAAAACCGGATCGGTGGGTGAAAAACCGGCAGGTGCATAAAGCTTTACGCCATAAAACCCTGCGCCTTCATCAACTATTTTTTCTTTAATCTTTGCAACGGCATTTTCCAGGCCTTTATACTCGCGTCGTGGATCAAGGCTGTAAAAGGGTTTAATGTGGTCGTATTTGTTTGCCAGGTATTCCAAATCGGCA
>JBFEWU010000448.1:0-3557 GCA_041546215.1 Draconibacterium sp.
GCTTAATTACACCCGACCGGTTTGTGAATGGAGACAGCAGCAACGATGAGCTTGAAGGCATGAAAGAAGGTATTGATCGTGATTATAATTATGGCCGGCATGGTGGTGATTTACGCGGTATTATTAACTCACTGGACTATTTGCAAGGCCTTGGTTACACCGCAGTTTGGCTAAATCCGGTTTTGGAAAACAATATGACAGAAACGTCGTACCATGGCTATGCCTGTACCGATTTTTATAAGGTTGACGCACGTTTTGGAAGCAACGAGGAATATATTGAATTGAAAAAGGAACTCGACAAACGTGGTATGAAGCTGATAATGGATCTGATTTTTAACCATTGTGGTTCGGAACATTGGTGGATGGATGATCTGCCCATGAAAGATTGGATAAACAATTATCCTGAATTCTTTTATTCGAACAATCGTCGCACGGTTAACCAGGATTACCATGCTTCTGAGGCAGACCGAAAGGGAATGGTTGATGGGTGGTTTGATAAGACTATGCCCGATATGAACCAGAAGAATCCGTTCCTGGCAAAATACCTCATTCAAAATAGTGTATGGTGGGTTGAGTATGTTGGTTTGGAAGGAATTCGCCAGGATACCTGGCCATACCCGGATAAAAATATGATGGCAGACTGGACCAAAGAATTATTGAAAGAATATCCGAATTTCAATATCGTTGGAGAAGAATGGAGCGTAAATCCGGCTATTATAGCGTACTGGCAAAAAGGAAAATACAATACCGATGGGTATAAAAATTACGCACCGAGTATGATGGATTTCCCCTTACAAAGTGCTGTTTCTGAAGGTTTAAGAAACGAAGAAAGCTGGGGCAGTGGTTTGATTCAAATCTATGAAGCCCTTTCAAACGATTTCCAGTATGCCAATCCGGAACTGTTAACCATCTTTCCCGACAACCACGATATGTCGCGCTTTTTTGTACAGGTGAACGAAGATGTTGATTTGTTGAAAATGGGGATTGCATTCTTTTTAACAACACGGGGAATACCACAGATTTATTACGGAACTGAAATTCTGATGCGTCACGACGGAAGCGGACATGGCGATATTCGTGCCGATTTTCCGGGTGGCTGGGAAGGCGACAAAGTAAATGCATTTACCGGACAAGGCCTGAGCGAAGAGGCGAAAGATATGCAGAAATATGTGACGACCATTCAAAACTGGAGAAAAAGGGCCACAGCTATTCACAAAGGCAAATTGATGCACTTTGTCCCCGAGGAGGCAAGTTACACTTATTTTCGTTACTCTGATGATGAAGCTATAATGGTAATTCTGAATAAGAACGAAGAAGCAAAAACCATTAAAACAGATCGTTTCAAAGAAGTCATTTCAGGCTATAAAAGTGGCAAGGAAATCATCTCAGGAAAAACAATCTCCGACATTTCAGAAATTATCGTTCCTGCAAAATCAGCAGTAATTGTTGAGCTGAGTAAATAAACTTCCAAAAGTTGCTTTCATTTCAAATTGGAGGTGCGAAGCGAGAAATCTGCAGTACCAAGAGATTTCTCGGTCGTTCCTTCCTGGAAATGACAGCTTTTAATTGTGCTGATCATGAAAAAATTATCTATCCTTTTTATCATCCTGACGCTTTTTTCCTGCCGACCTATTCAAAAACAAGAGTCTGTTCAACAGCAAACTCCACAAGGCAAGTTTGTGGTTTACCAGGTTTTTACGCGCTTGTTTGGTAATACAAATACAACAAACCATGCTTGGGGGACCATTGAAGAAAATGGTGTTGGCAAATTTAATGATTTCACTGACCGGGCCCTGGATGAGTTGAAATCCATGGGCATCTCACACATCTGGTATACCGGAGTTCCGCATCATTGTGTCATTAACGATTATACCAGATACGGCATCTCGAACGACGATCCCGATGTGGTAAAGGGACGGGCAGGCTCACCTTATGCAGTTAAAGATTATTACAACGTAAATCCTGATTTGGCCGATAATCCGGCTCAACGCCTGGAAGAATTCGAAGCACTTATCGATCGCACACACAAGCATGGGATGAAAGTGATCATCGATATTGTTCCAAACCATGTGGCACGAAATTATCAGTCGATTTCGAAACCGGAGGGGGTTGCTGATTTTGGAGAGAATGATGATGTGTCCCTGGAATATGAACGTGTTAATAATTTTTATTACATCCCCGGTGAAGATTTTCAGGTGCCCGAAAGTTTAAATGCTTATCAAGCGCTTGGAGGTGAAAAACAGGCCATGTCAGATGGTGAATTCGATGAGGATCCGGCAAAATGGACGGGTAATGGAGCCCGAAAAGCACAGCCTCATTTTTACGACTGGTACGAAACCGTAAAAGTAAATTACGGTGTAAGGCCCGATGGAACCTTCGATTTTGAACAACTTCCGGATGCGTTTAACAAGGAGGATTATAAAGCACACCATAAATTCTGGCAGAATAAAGATGTGCCTGATTCGTGGAATAAATTTCTGGATATTGCTTTATACTGGATGAAAAAAGGTGTTGATGGTTTTCGTTTCGATATGGCCGAAATGGTGCCGGTTGAGTTCTGGAGCTATATGAACTCGGCTCTAAAAATGAAAAATCCTGATGTCTTTCTTTTGGCTGAAGTTTATAGCCCAAGTCTTTATCGTGATTACATTCAAAAAGGGAAAATGGATTATTTATACGACAAGGTTGAGCTCTACGATACCTTGAAACACATTGTTCAAGGACATGGAAGTACCGATAATCTCCCTGCCATTTACGATGGATTGGCCGATATCGAACATCATATGTTGCATTTTCTCGAAAACCACGACGAACAGAGAATAGCCAGCAAAGGTTTTGCAGGTCGTGCAGAAAAAGGAAAGCCGGCCATGGTGGTATCCACCTGTTTAAGCACCTCGCCAACCATGATTTACTTTGGGCAACATGTTGGTGAACCGGGCGATGGCGATATGGGATTTGGCAATGAAACTCGTACTTCTATATTTGATTATTGTGGAGTTCCGGCACATCAGCGCTGGATGAATAATGGCAAGTTCGATGGGGGGCAATCGACAACAGCCGAAAAGGAATTGAATGCTTTCTATAAAACATTGTTAAGTTTTTCGGCAGAGTCGCCGGCATTAATGGGCAGTTACAAAGAAATTCATTCATACAACCGCAAAACAACAGAAGGATACAACAACAAAGTCTTTTCTTTTGTGCGTTGGAGTGAAAATGAGAAATTAATTATTGTGAGCAACTTTGAAGAAACAGAGAAAAAATTCGGATTAGCGTTGGACGCAGAAACCACTCAGGCCTTAGGATTAAAAGACGGTTCCTATAAACTGGTGGAGCAGTTAAGTGACAGAAACGACTGGGAACTGGAAGTAAATGGAGGAAGTGGCCTGGTTCAGATTGAATTGGCAGCCCTGGAATCCCTGATATTGAAACTATAGAATTTTGCATGAGAAATTCAGTCAATAAATTTTGTTAAACCTCTGTTTTCCACGATTGCTGAAAAATACATATGCTCAAAACCTTTTTCGTAAAACGTTGTTAAATAATATAAAGAAGATAGA
>JBFEWU010000545.1:0-2421 GCA_041546215.1 Draconibacterium sp.
AAACTCATTCCCATATTTGAGAAACCACCGTCGTTAAATAAGTTCTGCATGGTTACCTTTTTGGTAAGGTCAGAGAATAAAGTAATACAGTAATCAGCACATTCATCACCGGTGGCATTTCCCAGTGGCGACATTCTTTCGGCAAAGTCCAGTAAACGGTCGAAACCTTTTACTCCACTACCTGCAGTTGTAAGGGTAGGCGATTGTGAAATGGTATTTATTCGCACACGACGCTCACGACCATAAATGTAGCCAAAACTACGTGCTATGGATTCAAGCAGTGACTTGGCATCAGCCATGTCGTTATAACCAAAAAAAGTGCGTTGTGCAGCAACGTACGACAATGCAACAACCGATCCCCATTCGTTAATGGCATCCAGTTTACGGGCTGTTTGTAAAACTTTATGGAACGATATGGCTGAAACATCAAGTGTTTTATCCAGGTAATTATAATCTAAATCACTGTAATGGCGCTCTTTTCTAACGTTAGGTGACATGCCGATGGAGTGCAACACAAAATCAATTTTACCTCCGAGGTAATCCATCGACTCAATAAATAAATTATTTAAGTCTTCTACTTTCGTTGCGTCGGCTCCAATCACAATGGTTCCCAGTTTTTCGGCCAAAGCATTGGTCTCACCCATCCGCACCGCAACCGGTGTATTGGTAATGGTTAGTTGTGCACCTTCTTCATGTGCACGTTCTGCTACTTTCCAGGCAATCGATTCCGGATTTAGAGCTCCAAAAATAATTCCCCGTTTCCCTTTTAATAAGTTATTACTCATAATGTGTTTTTATGAAATACGCGACAAAGTTAATTGAGTTTAAATAAATGTAAACAGTTTGGTTCTTTTTATGGCATAAACTCTGCATTTTTAACCTTCCATATCGAATTTTGTTCAAGACAATTCGAAAATTAAGTAAACAAATTGAATGAGTTTTAAATCAGATGAACATTTCATAGCTTTGAATTTGCACTATCAGGTATTAAAATTTATAAAATTCTTTTCACGATCATGAAGTATTCTTTTCTGTTTTTTGTGCTGATTAACCTGGCTGTACAAGCACAGCAGCCCTGGAATTATTATGTTATAGACAGTGTGGGAAGCGGTGCTGATGGTATAAAACTGGCCGACATTAATAATGATGGTAGATTGGACATTGCTACCGGCTGGGAAGAAAGCGGTGTTACCAAAGTATACATTCAACCTGAAAAAGATTTTTTGAAGCATGAATGGCCAGCAGTAATTGTAGGAAAGACACCTCATGTTGAAGACGCTGTTTTTATCGACATGAATAAGGATGGCCGGCTGGAGGTTTTAACCTGTACTGAAGATCATTCTCAAAAAATATTTATCCATGAGCTTTTGGAGAATGACCCTTTAAACGAATCAAACTGGAAACAGACGATTTTGCCCGCATCGGCAGGTGTGATGAGTTGGATGTACGCAGAACCATTGCAAATTGATGGGAAAAATGGGATGGATTTGCTTGCCGCCGGGAAAGGGGAAAATGCGGCCATTGGCTGGTTCGAAGCACCGGTGGGAGGCAGGTGGGAAGAATGGCATTGGCATGAAATCTCAAAGGTGGGGTGGATCATGTCCATATTAATAGAAGACATGGATGCTGATGGAGATATGGATCTTGTTATTACTGACAGGAAAGGTAAATTGTCAGGATGTCGCTGGTTGGAAAATCCTGGGAACTATGAATTGCAAAAGCGGCACTGGAAAAATCATTTTATTGGTGCCAGGGGTGCCGAGGTGATGTTTATGTGCGTGCGTGACATGAACGATGACGGTGAAATGGAAATAATTGTACCGGAAAGAACCGGGAATACCATTCGCCTTTTTTCGAAACAGAAGAAGTTTTGGAAAGAAAAAATTATAGCCGTTCCTGAGAATACAGGTAGAGCGAAATCTGTGGAAGCGGGAGATATTAATAAGGATGGCGTAATGGACCTGGTACTTAGCACCAATACCTTAAAGGATGAAAGAGATGGATTAATCTGGCTTGACGGTTTAAAAATTGATGCTTCTGAAGGAAATCAGTGGAAAAGTGTATCAGGAATTTTAATGGCCAAATATGACAAGGTTGAGTTATTGGATCTGGATGGTGACGGAGATTTGGATATTCTTATTTGTGAAGAAAATAATGGAGAGAACAGCGAGGGACTTGGTGTTATTTGGTACGAGAATCCAACCATTCAATAAATTCGGCAGAATACCCGGTAAAGGGCAATAATTTCTTTTAACTTTTGTAGTTTTGAATTTGAATTAAACGAAAGTACTCTGCATTGGAAATGGCTTGAACAGGATATCTGGATTTTCGGATTATCAGACAACGAAGAGACCGAAGTCCGGAGACCGAAGACAAAAGAAATTGATTAATGATTATTGTCTATTGATTAATGAGCTGACG
>JBFEWU010000398.1:0-4176 GCA_041546215.1 Draconibacterium sp.
TCACATCAACAAAAAAGTGGCCGACCGCCTGCATCAGATTTTCAAAGACAATCGCGAAGATTTTGAAAGCAAATGGGATGATCTGAAAATATTCATCGAGTATGGTATGTTAACTGAAGAGAAGTTTAACGAGCGTGCCATGAAATTCTTTATGCTTAAAAATACCGAGGGCAAATATTTCACCTGGGAAGAATATGAAACACTAATAAAGGACAACCAGACAGATAAGGATAAAAATACAATTTACCTGTATACGACCAATGTTGAAGAACAATTCACTTTTGTGGAAGCAGCCAAAAACAAAGGTTACGACATTTTAGTGCTGGAAGATGTCCTGGCTCCTCACCTGATCAATAAATTTGAGCAAAAATATACCGACAAACGCTTTGTTCGTGTGGACTCGGATGTGGTTGAAAACCTCATTAAAAAGGAGGATACCGCAAAAGAGGAGTGGACATGGGAGCAAAAGCAGGAATTGGCACCGGTATTCCAGGCCGTTTGCCCAGCAAACAAAGACTACTCTTTTATTGTTGATTTCCAGGATTTAGGAGAAAACAACTCTCCAATGGTAATTACCCGTAGCGAATTCATGCGCCGGATGAAGGACATGAGTGCCGCACAAGGAGGCATGAGCATGTATGGCGATATGCCCGAAAGTTTAAACCTGGTGGTGAATATCTCTCACCCTTTGGTGAAAAAAGTATTGGATGCCAAAGACAAAAAATTAGGTACGAAACTGGAAGAATGGGCAACAGAGCTGTCGGCTAAAAAAGAAGAAATTGCCGCGCTGGAGAAAGCAAAAGAGGGCAAAAAAGAAGAGGAAATTCCTTCAGCAGAAAAAGAGCAGCTGGAAACCTTAAATTCTGAACTGGCAAAATTGGAAGAAAGCAAACGCGAAAACCTGGGCGATTTTGGAAAGAAAAATAAAGTTGCCAAACAAATGGTCGACCTGGCCTTACTTGCCAACGGAATGTTAAAAGGTGCCGACCTCGATCAGTTTGTAAAAAGAAGCGTAGAGCTTATTAAATAAAGAGAAATACCTTATTTTCGGATAACCGGAGAAGGGTAATTGTGACGCCGTTGGAGTTTTCCATCGGCGTTTTTTTTTACTCAGATTTAATTTCATGCCAGGGGAATGCCCTTAAGGCAAAACTTCAAGCATTTTCTAATTTCATTTTCCTAAATTCGCCATCAAAATTTAATCTATGGGAAACTGGTCAGAAAATCTAATTGCCCAAATTGAAACCAAACTAGCAAACACAAACCACAAAGACCTGCGCTTTTTTCGTATTGATGAATTCAAACGGAACCTTGTACGTGTGGATTCTTTTTCGGATAAATGCCAGAACTGTAAAACAGAACAACAAAACATTCAGGAAGTGGTAAACACGATTGAAGAAGCAGTAAATAACATCGGGAAAAAACGCAGAGAATACGACAATCTCATTTCACGTTTGTCGAAACACATGCAAAAAGCGCATGGTTTTTATACTCCTTATTATTTTACCTACCTGATTTCATTCTTTGGGATGATCGCGGGTTCTGTTCTCGGTTATTTTTTAATGCAATTAAATCCGGAATTAAAAATCGAACTTTTTTGTTTGGGCTTTGCACTGGGTCTGTTGCCAACCTACGTATGGGGCCATTTAAAAGATAAAAAAATACGACGGGAAAAACGTTTGATGTAACATCAATATCCGGCACAAAAAAGCAGAAGTAAAAGATATGTATCTCGGGACTAAAGTATACGGTCACGGTAGTTGGAGCACTGCGAATTAGGCTACCATACCCTTACTTACAGAATAGCCTTGACTAACAATTATGACACAACTGTGAAAACAAGGGTAATTTTTTGACACCTGAGATTTATGATTAAGTCATAAACATGATCGATTGTATCCAATAAATTGTATTTTTGAGTTCCCGGTAACAAGCTAAAGTTATCGGGAATTTGTTTTTTTGAATTATGCAATTTTTAGTGATCGAAGGAAATATTGGGGCTGGCAAAACATCGCTTTCGCGAATGATTGCCCAGGAGAACAATGCCAAATTGGTATTGGAACAATTTGACCACAATCCTTTTTTGCCAAAATTCTACAAAGACCAGGAACGATATTCATTCCCCCTGGAACTATCGTTTTTA
Source organism: Draconibacterium sp. (assembly GCA_041546215.1). Lineage (GTDB taxonomy): Bacteria > Bacteroidota > Bacteroidia > Bacteroidales > Prolixibacteraceae > Draconibacterium. Next base: position 2,144 of record JBFEWU010000398.1, read on the forward strand.
GCCGACCGATATAAACAACTCAAAAACGAATTGCTCAATCCTGATTCGTTTCATGCCTATTTGGTTGCCGACTACTATTTTGCCAAAACAGCCATTTTTGCCCAAAACACATTGAAAGGGGATGAATATCATTTGTTTCGGCAAATTTTCGACATAATTTTTGAGTCGATGCCAAAACCTGATTTGTATGTTTATTTGCATGCCGATGTTGACCGGCTTTTGAAAAACATAGAGACAAGAGGACGGAGCTACGAACAAAATATGGAGCCGGCCTACCTTAAAAAAATCGAAAATGGTTATTTCAATTTTTTCAGCCAGGTCTCCAATTTCCCGGTAGTAATCATTGATACCAACAAGATCGATTTTGTTGAAAATCCTGAGGATTATCTGGTTTTAAAAAAGGCCGTTTTGAATAGTGATTATAAATTAGGAATAAACCGCCTAATATTGTGATAAAAAAATTGTTAGCTGCTTTCATATAATAAAAAGCTTTATATTTTTGTAGGCTTAATTAAGAATTTTATAAATATTACAAATAAATATTATCTGTTATGAAGAAAATCAACTTTAAACCTACCGTACTAATCATGCTGGTTGCTGTAATTCTTTCCAGCTGTGCAGGTCTGAACAAAATGAAAAAAGATGCCGATAAAATCAACTTCAAAGTAAATCCGGAAGTACTTGAAGCACATGCCAGTGAAGTTGATTTAGCAATCGACACCAGATTCCCTGCAAATTACTTCGATAAAAAAGCGACATTAACTGCAACTCCTGTTTTGAAATACGAAGGTGGTGAAACAAAATATCAGCCCGTAACTGTTCAGGGAGAAAAAGTAGAAGCCAACAACAAAGTAATTGGTACAAACGGTGGTAGTGTTAGTTACAAAGATGTAACCGCATATAACAAAGCCATGGCAAAATCGGAATTGTACATCAATATCACCGCTTCGAAAGGTGGAAAAACATTAGATTTTGATCCGATTAAAGTTGCGGATGGTGTTGTGGCTACCAGCGAAAAGGTAATCGTTATGCCAAAAGCAATTTTGGGTGTGCAACGCGAAGCAAACACAACTGGAAAATATGATCCAAATATCGATGCATTTCAAAGAGTGGTTCCCGACGAAATGATGGCTGACATTAAATACCTGATTAACCGTTCGAACCTTCGCAAAGACGAAATCAGTAAAGATGAAGTTGTTAAGTTGCAGGATTATACAAAAAAAGCAAATGAAGAAGAAAGAATCAATCTGAAAGGTGTTGAAGTTTCAGCTTATGCTTCTCCTGACGGGGAAATTGATCTGAATACCAATCTGGCTGCAAAACGAAAAGAAACATCATCTGAGTTCCTGGCTAAAAAATTAAAAGAGGCCGGTGTTGATGTTGAGTTGAAAACAAAATACACTCCTGAAGACTGGGACGGCTTCAAAGAACTTTTGGAAAAATCAAATATTCAGGATAAAGAATTGATTTTACGCGTGCTGTCGATGTACAACGACCCTGAAGTTCGTGAACGGGAAATCAGAAACTTGAGTGCTACTTTTACTGATGTTGCTGAAGAAATTCTACCACAATTGCGTCGTGCAAAATTATTAACAAGCGTTGAGTTTGTTGGAAAAACCGATGCTGAATTAAAAGCTGCCGCCAAAGCTGATCCTGCTTCACTAAATCCTGCAGAATTGCTATATGCCGCTACTTTATTCGAAGACTTGAACGAGCAACTTGCAGTTTACAATTCATTCATAAAAGTTTATCCACAAGACTGGAGAGGACCAAACAACGCAGGTTATGTTTTAACCAAGCAATGGAAATATGCCGATGCAAAACCAATGTTTGAAAAAGCTGAAAAATTAAAAACCAACGAGTCTATCATCAAAAACAACCTTGGTACAGTTACTTTAACCGAAGGTGATGTTGCTAAATCTGAAACACTATTCGGTTCTGCTTCAGGTGCCGGCGAAGAAGTGAACTACAACCTGGGAATTGTTAGCATTAAAAAAGCAGAATATGCTCAGGCGGTTAAATACTTCAGCAAA
>JBFEWU010000189.1:0-8954 GCA_041546215.1 Draconibacterium sp.
AATTCCTGATTACATGCAAAAACAACAAGGGAGAGAAATTAATTTATTTTAATAAGTGCTCTTGATTTATTAATTTTTTGCAATTCCTTGCATTCGATCCGAGGATTTATTGCCCCTAATTTGTAATTTTGTCTTCATAATTGAAACAATCATTCAAATAAACAAATAGAAATGACCAGTAAACTTATTACAATCCTTGTTCTTTTATTGAGCTTTGGATTATCTGCACAAGAGGTAAATATTATCCCCATGCCTGTGAAGGCAACTCACCAGCCTGGCAGTTATAACCTCACATCCAATACAAAGATCATTTTCAAAACAAGCAAGGATAGCGAAAAGGAATTGCTTCGGTTATTTCAGCAAATTCTGAAAGAATCAAGTGGTCTGGATATTGCCGGTTCAACTTCTTCAGAAAAAATGGATGGTAATATTTTGCTCCAGTTAAACAGCCCGTTTAACCATGCAATAGGCAATGAGGGTTATCAGCTAAACATAAAAAGCGATCGTGTGTTTCTGAACGCCAACACTGAAGCAGGACTGTTTTACGGCATTCAAAGCATTTGGCAATTGCTGGGTGCAAAAGACGGAAAAACGCTGCCCTGCATGGATATTACCGACTACCCGCGTTTCGCCTGGCGGGGAATGCACCTGGACGTTTCTCGTCATTTTATGCCCCTGGAGTTCATATACAAGTTTATCGACTACCTGGCCATGCACAAAATGAATGTATTCCACTGGCATTTGGTCGATGACCAGGGATGGCGAATTGAAATTAAAAAATATCCAAAACTAACGGAGGTGGGTGCCTGGCGTGCCGACCGTGAACATCTTCCCTGGGATGCACGAAAAGCTCCTGCAAAGGAAAACGAAAAAAAATATGGCGGTTTTTATTCCCAGGAGGAAATCAGGTCCGTTGTTGCTTATGCACAAAGCAAACAGGTTACCATTGTACCCGAAATTGAAATGCCGGCTCACGTAATGTCTGGTCTGGCAGCTTATCCGGAGTTTTCATGCACTGGGGCATATGAGCCTGTCCCTTCGGGCGGCGTGTGGCCCATTACACATATTTTTTGTGCGGGTAAGGATGAAACATTTCATTTCCTGGAAGATGTTTTAGCGGAGGTGATTGAACTGTTCCCATCGACATTTATACACATTGGCGGCGATGAAGCAACCAAAACTGAATGGGAAAAATGCGAGTTATGCCAGAAGCGCATGACGGATGAAGGACTAAAGGATGAGCATGAGTTACAAAGTTACTTTATTCAGCGCATTGAAGAATACCTCAACGAGAATGGAAGGCGCCTTATTGGTTGGGATGAAATTCTTGAGGGAGGCTTAAAACCTTCGGCAACGGTAATGTCGTGGCGTGGTTCCAAACCCGGAACAGAAGCCGCAAAACTGGGACACGATGTGGTTATGTCGCCCAACTCTCATTGTTATTTCGATTACTACCAGGGAAATCCATCGTTGGAACCCAAAGCCTGGGGAGGAAATATCACCCTCAAAAAAGTTTACCACTACGAGCCGGTTCCTGAGCAACTAACAGCCGAAGAAGCCATGCATATATTAGGTGGACAGGCCAATATCTGGACTGAATATATGCCCGACGGGAAACAGGTTGAATACATGATACTACCTCGCATGACGGCGCTCTCGGAAGTTCTCTGGACTCCTGTTGATTTAAAAAACTGGGGTAATTTCTCCAAACGAATGGAAGTGCAATACCAGCGCTTCGAGAAATTGGGTGTAAATTATGCAAGCAGTGCCTTTCAGGTTAATGCATCGCCCGAACTCGATGCAGCAACAAAGACCGTGAATGTCTCGCTTTCAACCGAAGCATGGGAACCCGAAATAAGATATACTACAGATGGAAGCGATCCAGATGCATCATCGTTGAAATACTCAGCTCCCTTTGTAATTAAGGATACAAGAACCGTAAAAGCTGTGGTGGTTAAAGAAGGCCAGGCAATGACACGCCCCTTGGCTACACAGTTCTTCATTCATAAAGCTGTTGCATGCCCTGTAAGCTTAAAAAACAACCACAGTAAATACTATCCTTCAACCGGGGAATTTGCGCTGGTTAACGGGATTAAAGGATCTAAAAACCATGGCGATAAAAAATGGCTGGGATTTAATGGTGAAAACCTGATCGCTACCCTTGATCTGGGGGAAATAAAATCGTTTTCAACGGTAAAAGTGGGTTTTATACAAAACGCAGGAGCCTGGATCTTTTACCCTACTGAATTGCTTGTTGAAGTTTCCAGTGACGGCATTAATTTTAAAAAAATGGGGACAGACAAAAATAATGTAAGCCCGATGTCCTCAGAAAGACAAATCCAGGAATTAATGGCGAAGAAAAAAACGAGTGCTCGCTTTGTTCGTGTCACAGCCAAAAATCTGGGAACCTGCCCCAAAGGCCATGCAGGAGAAGGCAAACCGGCATGGTTATTTGTTGATGAAATAATTGTGGAATAAAACACTATGCATTGGCAATACATAGAATGAACTACCCCGCCGCAGAGCAGCGGGGTATCAATAGGAACACTTTTTTATTCGCCCCGAGGGGCGGGGAATATAACCCATGAGATCCTTCTCCTTCAGCCGACGGATCAGGATCAATTCGGCTAATTAATTTTGTTTCACAAAATTAAAGTCTCATTGATTTAAGAATAGAATGAAACGAGTTCCCGCATAGCGACGCCTTTGGCGGATCTGATAACATAGGTAACAAACAATTTTAATAAGATGATTCTATAAATAATTGAAAATGGATGGAAGACGGAAGTCCGAAATCCGAATACGGAAGTCAGGAGTCAGAAGCACTCCCTTTTAAAGGATTTTCAAATTATATTCCGGTTCTCAAAGCTTTTCGCGAAGCCTTATCAACCAAAGCAAAGACACGTTCAATTTCACTTTTTTTTCGCGAAGGTTGATGTCCGCGTACTTTTACGAACTCACAATCCATTGAATCAATTAATTGATAGAATTCCTTGTACAAGTCATGATTTTTAAGGAGTAAGCCTTGCTTCGAGCGAAAATCATTTTTTTCCAATCGTTGTCGGCGTTTCAGAAGCTGGATTATATTCGACGAATCGGTATAAACATTCACATATCGCTCTTTATCAACAATATCATTCAATGCCCAAAGTAAAGTCTGAAGTTCAAGTTTAGTCGATGAAGTATTTTCAAAACATTTGGTTTTCACCTTTGATCTCAGGTTTTCATCCAATACCTCATCGCCGGTAATGAGCAAACTGGCACCATATCCGGTTTTAGACTGAATGTTCACACTTCCATCGGTAAAAAGCAATTGTTTATTCATGCCAGTGTTCAATCGCTTTATTTAATTCTGCTTTATAATTCTCATTCTCCTCCGAATAAATTCGGTTATCCACTTTCTCAATATCAGCCTCTACCGTTCGATTGTAACGAATTGGTGGATTTCCATTTGTACAAAACAGATGGTTCTCTTTTACCAGATTTGTGGTTGCCTTATGAAAACGAAGTGGCGATTTTGCAATATTGTAGATCAGGTTGTTGGCCACCAATACATCGGTTGTCCCTTCATCCAGAAACATCCCGTTGCTTTCGGCACGTCCGGCATTTATTTTTACATCGTGAATATGGTTATTTATTAATTTACTCCCGGGCTGCAAACCCAGCATATAAATTCCTCCGCCATCGCTTAGCATATTGAGAATATGATGAATATGGTTGCCATCGATTACATTCCCGCGACAGGGTGTTGGCTCCGGGCTCCACATCCAACCAATGGATATACCGGAATAGGGCAGATTTGATATCTCGTTGTTTCGAATGGTGGTTTGGGCGGTTAAACCACACCAAATACCAACTGCCCCGTAGAACTGAACGCCGCACTCGGTCACAACACAGTTTTCGATGGTATTTCCCATGGCTACCTGCTCAGGTGTTTCCTGCCACCAGGCTTTTCCATTCACCAGGCGGTCGCGCCCCTCTCCAATCATAATTCCGTTTCCCGAGATATCTTTGAAATTGGAATTGCCCACATAGCAATTTTTACACGCGGTTGACAACCACAATCCTGTTGTTCCCAAATTTTCGAAAGCACAATTTTTAAATGTTATATTTTCCGCCCACTCCGCTTTCACTGCTGCAGGCACTTCGGTCCAACCCTGTTTAGCCGGGCGTGAATCAAAATGACAGGCCTGTACCCCGCAGTATCCCATCTCAGGGATTTGCCAGGCACAGTACCGAAAAGTAATTCCTTCAAAATGAATATTTGCAACAGGCTTTCCCTGTTCTCCATTTATCTGAACCAATCCTTCGGCAACCGGTATTACGACCTGCAGGTTTTGCGGTGTTTGATCTTCGGGTAATTTCAAAAGTATTTTGCCTTTTTCCAAATGGTAATACCATTCAAAGTCAGCATCCAGAAATACCAGGTCATTCTCCAGGAAATAACGTGGATTTTTCTCCCAATTATCCAAATTAAAAAAGTTGGGTGTTTTTGCTCCAATCGAGTCTACGGCAGTTAATTTCCTGTTTTTCTCATCAATTTCCTTCACAGCAATCCTCGAAATCGACCAGTCGTGAAGTAAAATAAGTTCCACATCTCTTGTTATTTCAGGGACTGGAAACTCATTGTTTTCATAAAAGAAATGCGTTCTTCTGTCCTCGCCAACCTTTTTAACTCTCAGAAAACCACTATTGGGGAATCGTGCGCGGATGGCTCTTTCTCCTCCGACAAACAATTCGCGTGGAGCTTTATTCAGGTGAATTGCAGCCTCCCATATGCCCTCGGCATTCTTTTCCCAGTTTTTTATCCATTTCCCACCCGAGATTACCGGCTGTGCTTCCGGTTCGGCTTTAAAATCTATAACCTTGCGGGAGTCCCCAAAATCTTCCGGTTTAAAAACAAGGGGTTTATTTAGCTCATAAAAACCATCAGCCAACCAAATGGTACAATCTTCTTTTACCCTCTCCAATTCCTTTTTGGCTCTCTCTATGGTCAAAAAAGGACTTTCTTTTGTTCCGGCATTACTATCCCTACCATTTGGCGAAACATAATAATCAGCCGAAGTTGCGCTAAAGGTAAAACATAAAATAATGGCTAATACAAACATCGATTTCCTTAATAAATTGGTTTTCATACGGTTCTGATTTTGTTGCGATTAAGTATTTTAAAATTACCCTATTTATCAGAAATTCAAAACCCGGAAACAAAAAAATAATCGAACAATTGTCATTTTCATTCGTTATCCTTTCGGTAAAAGACCGAAAGGTCTGAAAATTATTGCAGATGATTTTAAAAGAGAAGGAATTGACAACTACCGGGCAAATATCAACCAGAGAAGCACTTGAAGATTATTACACTGCCTTTTTAAGCAGGCAACTGAGCATACTTGGACGACGTGAAGTACATAATGGGCGGGCTCATTTTGGAATTTTTGGAGATGGAAAAGAAGTGGCACAAATCGCTTATGCAAAAACATTCAGAAAAGGCGATTGGCGTTCGGGATATTACCGCGATCAGACTTTTATGCTGGCGCTGGGCCTACTACAGCCGGAAGAGTTTTTCTCGATGATATATGGCGATACTGACCAGGAAATAAATCCATCAACCTCAGGACGAAACTTTAACAACCACTTTAGCACACAAAATATTTCATCAAGAGGTGAAATAAAAGATCTGGCAAGCCGGTACAATTCAGCCTCCGACATTTCGCCAACAGGTGGTCAGATGCCACGTTTACTGGGAATGGCCCAGGCTTCGAAAATTATCCGGCAACGCCCTGATTTAAAAAAACATTTAAACAATAACGTTAGCGGCAATGAAGTAGCTTTTGGCAGTATTGGAGATGCCAGCACTTCGGAGGGCATTTTCTTCGAAACCGTTAATGCTGCCGGAGTAATGCAGGTGCCAATAGCCATTGCTGTTTACGACGATGGATTTGGGATTAGTGTTCCCATTGAACTGCAAACCACAAAATCGAGTATCTCGGAAGCGTTAAAAGGATTCGAAAAACAGCCGGGAACAAATGGATTAAAAATCCTTACCTGCAAAGGATGGGATTATCCGGAATTGGTAAAAACCATGAGAGAAGGCATTGATGATTGCCGCAAAACACATACACCAGTACTATTTCACATATACGAAGTAACTCAGCCTCAAGGCCATTCGACTTCAGGATCGCACGAGCGTTACAAAACCAAAGAACGCCTTGCCTGGGAAAACGAATACGACTGTGTAATTCAATTCAGAAGTTGGCTGTTGGAATCGGGAACTGCCGACCTGGATATGATTGTTGAAATTGAAAAATCAGCAAAACGTCGTGCCAAAGAGGCCAAGAAGAAAGCCTGGCTTAACTATACCAGCGGTTATCAGAAGGAGCGTAAAGAATTAAAAGAAATCCTGCATAGGATTGATAATAAATCGAGCTTGCAAAATATGCGCCGCTTCAAAAAGGTAACCAATAAAATATTTCCAACACGCCGTTCGCATTTAAGTTTTGCAAAACGTTTGAATTTGGAAATACATTTAAATCCTGAATTACAAAATGAACGTGCAGAATTAAAAGACTGGATTAAACGATTTGAAGAGCGCACAGCCGGATTATACAATGGTGAATTACACCGGACAGGGGCTGATTCGGCACTTAAAGTTGCGGAAGTAGCAGTACGTTATGATGACAATGCTCCTGATGTGAACGGCTCTGAAATTGTAAACAGAAACTTTGATGCGCTCTTTGAGAAATATCCCAAACTGGTAACTTTTGGTGAAGATACCGGGAAATTAGGAGGTGTAAATCAAGGCATGAAAGGCATGCAGGCCAAATATGGATCTGACCGGGTATCCGACACCGGAATTCGTGAAGCGACAATTATCGGTCAGGGAATAGGATTGGCGCTGAGAGGATTCCGGCCAATCGCGGAAATTCAGTACCTCGACTACGTGATTTATGCGCAATCACAGTTGAGTGATGATCTTGCAACACTTCAATACCGTACCAAAGGGAAGCAGGCCGCGCCACTAATTGTGCGTACGCGGGGCCATCAATTACAGGGAATCTGGCATGCAGGCTCGCCCATGCAAATGTTGCTGGGATCTTTACGCGGCATGTATTTATGTGTGCCTCGAAACCTGACCCAGGCGGCAGGTTTTTACAACTCACTCTTGGAAAGTAATGATCCGGCAATTGTAATAGAACCACTTAAAGGCTACAACCTAAAAGAAAAGCTTCCATCAAATCCCGGCGAATTCAAAGTGCCACTGGGTACTCCTGAAATAGTGCGGGAAGGAAGCGACCTTACGGTTGTTACCTATGCGTGGAATGTACATCATGCCCTGAAAGCAGCAAAATTACTTCAGGATTTTAAAGGCATATCGATCGAAGTAATCGATGTGCAAACCCTAATGCCTTTCGATATAAATCATAGGATATTGGAGTCGGTAAAAAAAACCAACAAGGTAATTTTCATGGACGAAGATGTTCCGGGAGGTGCAAGCGCCTATATGATGCAAAAAGTATTGGAGGAACAAAAAGCATTCGATTTTTTAGATACCGCACCACGAACGCTTCCAGCTATGGAACATCGCCCGGCTTATGGAATAGATGGAGAATACTTTTCTAAACCAAATGTTGAGCGACTTTTCAGAAATGTTTATGAGATGATGCGGGAAGTGAACCCTAAAAGCTTTCCTGAGTTATAATACTTTCGCATTGGAACCTGGACGGGAGGGGGAAGCTCGAAGCTCGAAGCTGAAAGCTCGAAGGAAGAACGCTACAAGTTGGGCCGGATGCTGATAGGGTGAGATCGCTTCGTCGTACCTCCTCGCGAAATCTTGCTCCAAAAAAAGATTGGAGCAGGTTCAGCTGAAAAGAAGGTCACATTATCCACGGGTCTGGCGCATTCCAATTCGCCATTAAAGAATCGCGGAATGGAATCCGCGAGATCCTGGCTATTCGGATCAGCTATCATCTGAGATCACCTGCTGAATAATATCCCAAGTAGCGCCGGGCGCTGTTATGGCTTTACCCCGTGAAATTCACGAAGTGACTATTTCACCGGGGCATAAACTGTTTCGTTTTCCATAAAATCAAGAATTCTTCCTGAATTAACCCGACAACAACAAAATATCTTAATTTTGTGCTCTCTCATAAAAATTGGGTAATAAAAGCGATTTTCTTGTACGAATAAACAAATAACCAGCTCATGAAATTTCTATCAATTCTATTTTTTCTAAGTATTCTACTTAGCTGCACAGTAACAAACAACAAAGAGATTGGCGAAAGTAAAACACCTGCAAATCTTGTGGATCTCGTGAATCCACTTATGGGCACCGATTCGGAATTTAAACTCTCCAACGGGAATACCTACCCGGCCATTGCACGTCCCTGGGGGATGAATTTCTGGACACCACAAACAGGCAGAATGGGCGATGGCTGGTGTTATGCCTACGACCATTATAAAATAAGGGGTTTTAAACAAACGCACCAACCCAGTCCGTGGATTAACGACTACGCTGCATTTTCCCTGATGCCGGTAACCGGCCAGTTAAAATTCGATCAGGACGACAGGGCATCGTGGTATTCACATAAAGCCGAGGTAGTTAAACCTCATTATTACAAAGTTTACCTTGCCGACTACGACGTTACCACCGAGTTCACACCAAGCGAACGCGCGGTTTCTTTCCGGTTTACATTTCCCGAAAATGATGAATCCTATATTCTCATTGATGGCTTTTATGGTGGTTCGATGGTGAGAATTATTCCTGAAGAGAGAAAAGTAATTGGCTATTGCCAGAACAACCATGGCGGTGTGCCGCAAAATTTCAGAAACCATTTTGTTGCTGTTTTCGATAAAGATTTTGAGATCACAAAAACATGGAAGGATGAGGTACTCCAAAACTCAAAGGAAGCTGAAAGTTTTCATGTGGGAGGGATTGTTGGCTTCAAAACAAGAAAAGG
>JBFEWU010000358.1:0-4905 GCA_041546215.1 Draconibacterium sp.
AGATGCCTGTGGCATCACCTGAACATATCGTTTGCGATGCGGGCGATGGGATTACATCAGGAATGGGATGGACTGTCACTATTACATCCACAGGGGTTCCTGTACATCCATTGGCCGTTGGTGTAATGGTATAGGTTACCGTTCCCGAAGCAGAACCTGTGGTGGATATATTTTGTGAAATTGTTGTACCACTTCCGGCAGTTGCTCCGGTAACGCCTGACTGGGCCACCGTCCAGCTATAAGTAGTTCCGGATACAGATCCGGACAACGAGATGCCTGTGGCATCACCTGAACATAGCGTTTGCGAAGCGGGCGATGGGGTTACATCAGGAATGGGATTAACAGTAACAGCAATATTATCACTGGCAGTAAATCCATTTCCATCGGTGATTGTTACAGTATAAGTTCCTGATGCTGCTGTTGTTGCATTACTGATGGTCGGATTTTGCTGGCTTGAAGTAAAACTGTTCGGGCCTGTCCATGAATAGGCAAGTGGAGCATCTCCTATCCCGCTGGCCGTCAAGTTTATTGCATTGCCTTCACAAACTGGAGTATTTGCACCGGCAGTAACCGTAGGTGGTGCAAGCGTAATCCCGGTAAATATTACTCCTGTCTCAGTTATCCCTGTGGCCGTAAAGGTGTTTGCCCCGGCATTGGCAGCACCATACTTCGTCCATGGAAGACTTCCATTGTAACTTCCACCAGCAATATTGGTTTCAGTACCGGTTATATCAGAGGATGCATAGGTAAATGTTCCATTAAACACTGGATTAGTAATTCCATTTACATCTATAATCCAGTATCTGCTTATGTAGTCAGAAGTGTTTGCATTTGCAGCTGGTTTCCCATCGGTGGATGTAACTTCGATGTAATCCCCAGATCCAATGCCGCTGCCCGAAGTTAAAGTAACCGTCACCGAAATGGAATTCCCGGAACCATCATCTATGGGAAAAGTATAAGTAGAAAGGCCTGAGACTTCCCGTTGTAAGGCATTACCATTCAAATTAATGGTTGTTGCTCCATTTAAAGAAAGGTCATTCACCAGTAAATCTGCTTCCAATACGAGGTCAGCATTTGCATGCGATGTAATCCGGTCGATTGGTATTCCACTTGATATATTAAATATTGAGCCTGCCGGGGTTGAGGCATTCCCAAACTGAAATGTTCCACCCGCTGTATTTTTTGTTCCGCCGCTGATTAGTCCGAGGTCAAGTTCAGTGGCTGCTGTACTTGGTTTCTGAAAGACAATGGTCCCGCCAGAGAAATCGAATGTGCCTGAAGTGGTAACATGTAAGGATCCTATGTTGCTTAAGCCGTTTCCCACGGTGCACAGCGTAACTAATCCCCCTGATATGGTTATGCCTGATGAAAGGGACAAGACGGGTAAGGTTCCGGATGCCGAATTATATAATCTTCCGGCAAGGTTTACTGTACCTCCTGTAACCATAAAAACTCCATCGGTTTGGGTATGTACCTCATTTCCTGAGTTGGTTCCAAAATTAACCGAACTCCCCAATGCAATCCGAATAAGTCCTTCATTGGTTATTGAAAAATTCCCGGTATTCAGCGAACCTCCTGTAACATCAAAGCCTGCAGCCGATCCAATACTTAATCCTATGGAAGGATTAACCGTTAGACTTCCAGCCCCCGGAATGGTGACAAGACCACTGGACATAGTAAGGCTTCCGCTGCTTAAAACAGTTACACTTCCACTTATCGTTAAAGTTGTTGAAAGGCTTCCTTTATTAATAATTATATCTTCAAAATTAGTGGCACCGCTAATTGTTGCTGCATTTGCTCCTGTAAATTCAATTATGCCACTTGTTCCTCCACTATAGGTCCCATTGTTCGTCCAGTCTCCATAAACCTGTAAAATTGTTGTACCGCTGTGGTTGATGGTTCCGTTTATGCTAATATTCCGACAGACAGAAGTGGCATCTACCGTAACCGCTATTCCGCCTGGAATGGTAACGTTATCAGCCGATGTGGGAATTGCTCCTCCCCAGGTGGCAGTGTCGTTCCAGTTTCCCGACTGCTGGGCGGTAAACTCTGCCATCCCCGATTTTAGCCACACATCCTCAAGCTCCTCAACAACTGCTGCTTCCTCTTCCTCTGCCACATAAATAAAATGCTCCACCTCGCTTACATTCCCATAGCCATCGGCAATGCTGTAGGTGCGCGTTATGGTATAGGGGCAGCGTATACCGGAGCTTTTTTGCCCGAGGTATTTAAAACTTGAAAAATCGGTATTGCAATTGTCGAAGGCCGCTCCGCCCGCCTGGTTGAATTGTTCCCAGCTGGTATAGGCGTCGGGAACTGCATCGCCGCAATTTATGCTTATGGCATGGGGTGCAAAAATTTCGGGAGCTTCCTCGTCGGTAACCGTAACCGTAAACTGGTAGGTTTCATTGTTGTATTCCACACCATCGCTGATTTCATAAAATACCTCGGTGCTTCCCACAGGAAAATAACTTCCGGAATTGTAATTGCCCGTGATCAGAATCTCATCGGACGGAACACAATTGTCGCTAACCACGGGTATGGGCCAGTGAACAATGGCATTGCAATCACCCAAATCAGCTTCAACAGTAATGTCCTCATAAGGATTTTCCAGGCGTGGAACCTGGTTGTCGGCAACCGTAACGGTAAACGTGCAGTTGATGGAATTGTTGTAACGGTCTTTACCCCGGTAGGTAATTACGGTTGTTCCCTCTTTAAAAGCAAAACTATTGATGTGATTAATTCCTGAAGATGGCGATGATTCATGGGTGGCTCCCGTCATTTCCCAGGTAAGCTGCGAAATGACCTGCTCCGGGTCTTCAATTTTTAAGCCCGAGCTAATGACGGCTTCACAAGAATTTACATCGGTATATGTTGAGATATCCTCCGGACAAACCAGGCCGTTGTTATCGTCATTGGAGACCGGCTTATCCGTGATTTGTGGAAGTGATGAACTTTGACCAGGCAACAAACCAGCGAAGCTTACCGGGGGGATCCCCACAAGCATAGTAGTAACAACCATAAGAAATATGGCTGTTTTTAAAGTCTGGTTATGTTGCAATTTAGTCACCTAAATAATGTCCTATGAGGTTTTCTTAGCTCTTGTGTTATAGTCTGTTCAAATCTTCTCTGTTTAAATGATTCATACTCCATTGGGTTTGTAATTTGTCCATATCTTGTTGTTTTAGAAATATCTTGATCGTAAATAACTTCGTCCAAAAAAGTCTATGTCGTAGCCCACCGTAAACTCAAAAGTTCCGTTTTGATAGGGATAGATATCGGTGTAGGTAATATCCATGGCAAAACCAACACGCAGATGGTTGCTGAACATCCAGTTTCCGGTAAAACAAAAGGCATCGCCCGACCGGTACATCAGGCCTAACCATAATTTCTCGCGTAATAAAAAATTGGCTGCTAAATCGAATTGCAGGGGAGTGCCCCAGGTGGCGCGTACAAGAAGAGTAGGCTTAAATACGAGAACGTTCAGCGGATCAATGGGCATCACATACCCGCCGTTCAGGTAAAAAGTCCGCACCTCGGCGCTGGTCGAATAATTGTGGAAATTCTCTTTCAGGTCGTTCTGAACCAATTTGGGGGCAGATAAACCGACATAAAAATCTTCGCGATACATAAAAAAACCAATGCCAAAATTGGGAAGGAATTTTAGGTCCACATCTTCCTCAAAGGCCCGGTCGTATTTATTATCGGGGTATAATTCGTATTCCGTTAAAGGATTTTTATAGTTTACGAAACCAAACTTCAGGCCCAGTCTCAGCCTTACTCTCGATGAAAGATATACCTCATAGGCGTAATCTCCCAGCACACTGAGTCGGTTTTCCAGGCCAAACTTATCGTTGAGCACATTCAGGCCAACACCAACGGCATCGTTACGCAGGGGGGAATGAAATGAAAATGATTCAGTGAGCGGAGATCGGTTAATACCGGCCCACTGTTTTCTTACTAAGGTGGTGAATCCAATTTTTTCCCACATACCTGCATAGGCCGGGTTAATGACCTGACCATTATACATATAGGAAGTTAAAATGGGATCCTGCTGCGCACCACATCTATGTGAAATTAGCAAGACTAAAATCCCTAATACAACAACTTTTTTTATGACGATACCAATTTTCTCTGGTTACAACAAAGACCAAACTACAACATTTTATTAACAAAAGCAATCATAATCAGCGAAAAAAGATATCCACAAAACTTTTGACAATAGGGGAAAGCAGGATATATGAATGTTAATTGTCCCATCGTGGGACCTGTTGATAACTCAGCGCATACGCTTATCTGGAAACAAAAGAAGGGCAGGACACGATTAAGCCATAATCATTTTGTTGTCGCGTTGTCGCGTTGTCATTGTTGTCGTTGTTGTCACCCAGTGCGTAGTCGAAGGGTGTTTTCAGGATTGTTAGATTTCTGGATTTTCGGATTTTCGGATGTGGTCAATCAGGCTTGCCTTTTGCACCAAATATTGTTTTGAAATGCGAAAAGCCCCAACGGGGCGGTAGATAACAGCCCAGGGCATCGCCCTGGGTAAATGAGCGTTACGCTCAATCGGCGCAACTGGTCGGTGGTTTAAAATGCAGGCCTTTTGTGCGCCGAAAGGGTATTGGCTGATTAGTTGTGATGAGGCCAATCTAAAATATGGAGGTTCACTGGTACGCGATGAGGCTGCCACGTCGCTCGTTCCTCGCTCCTCGCAGAATCTTGCTCCAAAGATTCTTTTGTAAAGGGAATTGCCCACTAAACAATCTTGATAGCACGGTTTCGCGATCCGTCGGCTGACGGAGACGAAGCGATCTCATCCTTATTTGCTCCATGCCCAACTTGATCCGTTCTTCCTTTGAGCTTTAGACTTTTAACTTCTTCAGATTAGTGCGACTCCGCTGGAGTCGG
>JBFEWU010000180.1:0-9521 GCA_041546215.1 Draconibacterium sp.
AGTAATATTTGGTAAGACTTTCTTCAAAATCTCAGTGCTATGAACAAAATCTTCAAATCTAACAAATTAATAATATGCGTTTAGAATTTTCGATAAAAACACACTTAAAAAACTAAATACAAAAAAGTTTACCACGATGGTAATCAGAATGTAACTATGTACTTTATTTTCGGGAAAGACCAGCAATTGTTTTGCACCTACCCAAAAAAGATAAAAACTGTACATCCCAAGTATATCAATCACATATAAGAAAGGGAATAAACCGGTAACAACCGAAACCAACATTAAGGGAATCATCGAATAACCCACTAATTTTCTGGCCGTATCTATATCTTTTTCCGCCCCAAATGTTTTCATTAATTCTTTTGTGAAGAATACGCCGATGGTGTACTGCAAAATAAAAAGGACGATTTCGCGGGCCGCTTTTAAGGTGGGGTATTCTAAAAAGAAATCGGAACGCCTGAAAAACTCGCCGATAAAAACGGCAACAGCAACCACAAGCAGGATCGGCAAGAGGTAGGTCACATATAGTGTTGCACTTCCTTCCTGATCCTTCTTCGCTTCCCAAAATCCCTTTGGATTTATTACCAGTTGTTGTATTTCTTCTTTATATTTTGAAAATGAAAACTCCATCCTCCCCAAAAATTTTGGCACAAAAATACACTTTTTTAATTAAGGAATAATCACGAGAACCATTAAACGTGAAATATGCATGAGAAAGTCCATTTCTACCAAAACTGAATCAAAACAAAAGGTTTCATAAACAAGCGCGATCCAAATTATTAATCTCTTTTGCGCTTTTTCTCCTGAACAAGGTTTTGCAAAGCAAACATTTCGTCTCGTAAACGAGCCGCTTCAATAAAATCAAGTTCTTTGGCAGCTGCCTGCATTTGTTTTTTGGTTTTCTCTATGGCTTTTTCAAGGCCATCGACACTCATGTATTGTACCACCGGATCAGCTGCAATATCCGGTTGTCCCATACCTCCTTCATAAACAGGCTGTTTATCACTGCGGTACTCGTAACCAATTATTTCTCGCGTTGGTTTAACAATCTGTGTTGGAGTGATATTATTTTCTTCGTTATATTTCAACTGCTTTTCGCGACGGTAGTTTGTCGAATCTATGGTTTTTTGCATCGAGTTTGTCACTTTATCGGCATACATGATTACCATGCCGTTCAGGTTACGCGCGGCACGACCAGCAGTTTGGGTAAGCGAGCGTTCCGAGCGCAGGAAACCTTCCTTATCTGCATCTAAAATTGCCACCAGCGAAACTTCAGGTAAATCCAGGCCTTCCCGCAAAAGATTAATCCCTACCAAAACATCAAACTCGCCTTTACGCAGCTGCTCCATGATTTCAATACGTTCAAGCGTATCAACATCGGAGTGAATATACCGGGTTTTTACACCCATATTGACAAGGTATTTCGAAAGTTCCTCAGCCATTCGCTTGGTAAGTGTTGTCACCAGTACCCGCTCGTTTTTTTCAATCCTGAGATTGATTTCATGCATTAAATCATCAATCTGATTGGTACTGGGACGAACATCAATAATCGGATCAAGCAAGCCTGTTGGACGGATAATCTGCTCCACTACCACGCCTTCACACTTGGCCAATTCGTAATCAGCCGGTGTGGCACTCACGTAAATTACCTGGCTAGCCAAACCTTCAAATTCTTCAAACTTTAAAGGCCTGTTGTCGATGGCTGCCGGAAGCCGGAAACCATATTCAACAAGATTGGTTTTTCGTGAATTATCTCCTCCAAACATGGCTCGAATCTGTGGAATGGTAACATGGCTTTCATCAATAACCACCAAAAAATCATCCGGGAAGTAATCCAACAAACAGAAGGGACGCATTCCTGGTGAGCGTCCATCGAAATATCGGGAGTAATTTTCAATTCCCGGGCAATAGCCCAGTTCCCGCATCATTTCCAGGTCGTATTCGGTGCGTTCCAATATTCGTTTGGCTTCCAATGGTTTACCAATCTCTTTGAAAAAATCAACCTGCTTAACCAGATCATCCTGAATCTGACGAATGGATGATTGCATCCTATCCTTTGTAGTAACGAATATATTGGCCGGATAGATCATCGTTTCATCCATGGTCTCAATGGTCATCCCATTCTCCGGATCGAAACTCGAAATTTCCTCAATTTCATCTCCCCACAAGGTGATTCGAATGGCCACATCGGCATAGGCAGGATAGATATCCACTGTATCGCCTTTCACCCTGAAATTACCGCGCTGGAAATCTACTTCGCTACGCGAATAAAGCGCATCGACCAATTGACGAAGCATGGCATTTCGCGAAACATTTTGCCCTACTTTTAACCCGGTAACATTTGCATGGAAATCTTCGGGATTTCCAATACCGTACAAACACGACACCGATGAAACGACCACTACATCCCGCCGGCCAGAAAGCAAAGCCGAAGTAGCACTCAAACGCAATTTCTCAATATCCTTGTTAATGGACAGGTCTTTTTCGATGTAAGTACCCGTACTTGGCAAATACGCTTCGGGCTGGTAGTAATCGTAATACGAAACGAAATATTCAACTGCGTTTTCGGGAAAAAACTGTTTCATTTCGCTGTAAAGCTGTGCGGCCAAAGTTTTATTGTGGCTTAACACCAATGTGGGACGTTTTACCTCTTTTATCACATTGGCAACCGTAAACGTTTTCCCCGATCCGGTAACCCCCAGCAGAGTCTGAAACCGCTCTCCACTGTTAAGGCCATCCGTAAGCTGTCGGATCGCCTCAGGCTGGTCACCCGTCGGTTTGTATTCCGAAACTACTTTAAAATCCATTCAGCGAATATAAACATTATCGGATTTATAACTAATTCGCCCTCTCTACACTATATCGCTTCGCCGATGGTTACCTCATAACAATCGGTTACTAAAGTTGCTATCATTCCAGCATCCCGGGCAGCCTTCATTCCGGGTTCGCCATCTTCAAATACCTGACAATATTCGGGTGCAACCCCCATTTTTTCAGCACACAACAAAAAAGTATCGGGGTAGGGTTTCGGACGCTCAACGTCCTCTGCCGACACCAGAATATCGAAATATTTATTTAAATCCAGGAGATTGACCGTTTTCCAAGCCAGGCGATGATAGCCTCCTGTGCCTATGGACATTGGAAGTTTGCCATGATACGACTTTGCCAATTCTACCACAGGAACGATGGGCTTCATTTTATGCATTATTTTTTCGTACTCGGTTTCTTTAAAATGTCCCACTTCTTCAGCATTCATTTTAGTACCAAAGATTTCATTCAACTTCCTGATCGTTCCAACAGCAGGTATACCGGCCAGTGTAGCAAATAAAGCGGGAGTAAAATCAATGCCGTAAGCGGCCAGAATATTTTTATAGGCCCAAAAATGTACGGGCATGGTATCGGCAAGTGTTCCGTCTAAATCAAAAATGAGTGCTTTTGCCTTTGGATTTACTGTTGGTCCTTTCACGATCTGTTTTTTTAAAAGTCTTGCCGAAATTAAGCTTTTTATTCCTTCAAATTATTGTAGCTCAAGAATGATTTCTACATTTATGAATTAATTCATACTTTGTTGCCAATTAATGAATGAGCGATGACTGATCCATTTTTATACACCCTGCCACAATGGTTTGTTTTTACCGCACTTTTTATGGTAATTTATGGCTGGATTGAAGACAAAAAATCCTTCCGGCTTCTGGGAATTTCAACTTTTATATTGTTGGGAATTTTTTCTCTTGTCATTGTCCTGGGCGATTACCTTGCTTTTGAAGATTATTTAAGTCCTGGCGAAATTGCAGCCGAAGAACTGGAAGATGAAATCGTTAACGATGTTCCCTTTGAAGCGAAACTATTGCCTGGCTATTGGAGTTTTATTGTGGCTTCCATTTTAGCCATTCCGGCATTGTTCCTGGACTGGACCAACAAAAAACATTCGAAAGTATTTATTGTACTTACCGCCTTGCTTGCACTTCTCGGTTTTTTTATAATTGTAGGCACCATTCGTGAAATGTAAAATCCAAATCTCAAATCTTATATTCCCCAAAAATAAATTCCCAATCAATTTCTCAGTTTATCAATTTAACTGTTTTACAGTTTTACAATTTATCAATTTAACAGTTTTACAATTTATCAGTTTATCAATTTTACAATTCGCAATCAAATATCTCAATATGTTAGCATTTTATCAAAAATGAAATCAACTTGCTAACAATTTATCCCAACTGAACGACTGATTTTCTATATTGCACAAAAATAACAGACCGATAATATTTAAAAAAATTGACGAATATGAATCCACAGGCTGCGGAATTAAACGAAGTAATCCAACAAAAAAACAGAACGGTTTTTGAACTGCTTTCGGAGAGAGGGAAAAATATTTTCTTCCCCAAAAAGGGAATTTTAGGACAGACTGCTGAAGCAAAGGGTACTAAAATTAATGCAACCATTGGTGCTGCAATTGAAGATGATGGCACTCCCATGCGTTTAGAGTCGGTCGCTGAAAAAATCAAACTTGATCCATCCCTGATATTTCCTTATGCACCAAGTTTTGGGCGTCCCGACATAAGAGCCAGGTGGAGGAGTATGATTTACGATAAAAATCCATCATTGAGTGGCATTGAATTAAGTATACCGGTGGTTACCAATGCATTAACTCATGGAATCAGCATGGCCGGATATATGTTTCTCGATCCGGGCGATGAAGTAATTGTACCTGATCTGTTTTGGGGGAATTATAACCTTACCCTGACAAATATGTATGGGGCGAACATAACAAAATTCAATACCTTTAAAAATGGGGGCTTTGATTTGAAGGCATTTGAATCTAAAATAAATGAAGGTGGCATTGGTAAAAAAGTATTGATTTTGAACTTCCCCAATAATCCATCGGGGTACACTCCAACACACGAAGAACAAGACGCTATTGTTGAGATTATAAAAGAAGCAGCCAATGGAGGCAATAAAATAGTTACCATTACCGACGATGCCTACTTTGGATTGGTATATGAAGAAGGAATTGCCCAGGAGAGCATTTTTGCACCACTCAGTCAATTGCATGAGAATGTATTGGCAATAAAAGTGGATGGCGCCACCAAGGAAGATTACGTTTGGGGTTTTAGAGTTGGTTTTATTACCTACGGAACGAAAGGTGGCGATGCTGACTTATACAGTGCCCTGGAGGCCAAGACAGCAGGTGCAATTCGCGGAAACATTTCCAATGCGGCAAATATATCGCAATCGCTTTTGCTAACGGCATTCGAAAGCCCTGAATACGAAAAGCAAAAAAAAGAAAAATATGCCATTATGAAGGCGCGTTACAATGCGGTTAAAGCCGCACTAAAAGATGAAAAATATTCCGAATTTTTTGAAGCAATTCCCTATAATTCGGGTTACTTTATGTGCATTGCATTGAATGACAGTCTAAATGCCGACGAAGTTCGCAAGGTGTTAATCGATAAATACAGCATAGGACTCATTGCTTTGGGCAATGTACTTCGAATTGCATACTCAGCAGTTGCAGCTACCGATGTAAAAGAAATGTTTGAAGGTATTTATATGGCTTGTAAAGATTGTGCAAAATAGCTTGAATTCCTGAGGCCCATATGAAATTTTATTGCGGTTAAGATAACCCGCGGATGACGCAGATTAAAGGTAATTACTGATTATCAGTGATACTATTCCTAGTCAGCATCATCCGTGCTTACCCCAATAACATCTTTTCCAAAACCTCAGATTTCATTAACTCAACACCAAGTATTTTCCACTTTTCAAACGGAAGCGGGATATTGGGCAATTCTTTTATGGCATCTTCAATTACATAAACATTTTCAACGCGTTTTGCCAATCCAAGAACGGCATCGTTTACACAAACGTTAGTGGTAACACCATATACAACAACAGTTTTTGGCGAAAGAATTTCTACAATTGATTCGGTGTGTGGATTCCCTGCAAATACGTCGAATGCATCTTTCCGAATAACAATATTTCGATTCGAATATACCTCATCCAAAGCCGGGTATTCTTTATCCCAATCAAAAACAACCGGATTTTCCGGTTTGGTTTCTGTTACAAATGCGGCACCCGGTGTATTTGCCATACAATGCTCGGGAAAAGTTGAAATAAAATCGGGCGCAGAGGACAGCTCAGCCGAATCCGGATAATGAAAATCGGCGGTATTAACAACTTTAATATTTTCAGCTTCTGCAAGTTTCGTAATTCTTGCCCAAAGCGGTTTTAACAGTCCGGCACCCGGCACGTATAGCTTACCTCTTGACTCAACAAAATCAATTTGTGTATCCACATTCCAGAAAGGCAAGGCTGAAGTATTCATTTGTTAAAATTTTATTCCTATAAAATTATTCATTTTTCCCTACCTTTCCACAAATTTTGTAAAACAGAACAATTATCTGTAAAAAGATAAGCACCAGGTGTAATTATACTGACTTTGCAATACTCACTTAGAGTAAAATAACGTATAAGCAGATTACACACTGAAATTTAAAAATTAAAGTATGAAAAAGATCTTGACATGGTTGGCAATTCTTTGTATTGCCCCCATTTTTTCCTTTGCACAGGGGATGTTGGATCAGCCGGTTCCGGTTGATGCAGCTGTTAGAATCGGGAAGTTGGAAAACGGAATTACCTATTTCATTCGGCACAACGAAGAGCCCAAAGAACGTGTAAGTTTTTATATGATACAAAATGTTGGAGCACTTTTGGAAGAAGACAATCAAAATGGATTGGCCCACTTTCTTGAGCACATGGCTTTTAATGGCACCAAACACTATCCAGGTAAAGGATTCCTGGATTATCTTGAAAAAAATGGTGTTGCCTTTGGTAGAAATATCAACGCCTATACCTCAACAAACGAAACCGTTTATAACATAAGTGATGTTCCATCAAAACGGGAAGGACTGATTGATTCATGTCTGCTGGTATTAAACGACTGGTCGAACTACCTGCTGTTAACCGAAGAAGAGATTGATGCTGAACGTGGAGTTATATCGGAAGAATGGCGTACCAGGCGTAATGCAAGCTTCAGAATGAGAAGCAAATACATGCCGGTTCTTATGGAAGGATCGAAATGGGCTGAACGTGATGTAATCGGCGATCTGGATGTGATCAAAAACTTCGAACCGGAAACCTTACGCAAATTTTACCACGACTGGTACCGCACCGATCTGCAGGCCATTGCAATTGTTGGCGACATTGATGTTGATGCAGTAGAAGCGAAGGTTAAAGATCTTTTCTCTAAAATTCCGGCGGTGGAAAATCCAAAACAACGTCCTGTTTTTGAAATTCCGGAACACGACGAAACAAAGTTTGTGCTGGCAACTGACAAAGAAGCAACAAACTCGTCCATTGCCATTTATATGAAACACAAAGCAACTGCCCCGGCCGATAAAAACATCGCTTATTTGCGCGAACATTACATTTCGAACTTATTTAACCAAATGACCGGAGACCGTATTTCTGAATTGCTTCAAAAAGGAAATCCTCCTTTTATTATGGGAGGTGTGCAAATAGGAGGATTCGACCGTGGATACGATGTTGGCTATATTGGTGCCACTGCAAATCCAAACAAAGAGGATGAAGGCTTAAAAGCCATTTATACAGAAGCTCAACGTGTTGTTCGTCATGGCTTTACCGAGGGCGAATTAAACCGTGCCAAGGTTAACCTGCTCACCTCAATGGAAAGTGCTTACAAGCAACGTGATAAAATCTCCAATGACAGGTATGCACGTGGTATTCAGCAGTATTACCTGGAGGGCGAACCTTTAACAGATGCTGAATTCGATTGGCAATTTGGGCAGGCAATCCTTCAAACCATAACGCTTACCGATGTAAATGCCCTTGCAAAAGAAATGATTACGGACAAAAATCGTGTAATCGTAATCACAGGCCCCGAAGAAGGAGTGAAACACCTGAATCAGGATGAAACCATGGCGATTTTGGATGAAGTTGAACAATCGGAGATTGCACCTTACGAAGATACCGCAGAAGCAGCTTCTCTCATCGACCATGAACTACCGGGAGCAGAAATCATTGCCACAAAACAAATCGAAGAACTGGATGCTGTGGAGTGGAAACTTTCGAACAATGCAACTGTGGTGTACAAACACGCCGATTACAATAAAGACCAGGTAAGTTTAAAAGCCTATAGCCCGGGAGGGATATCGTTATTTGATGAAGCTGACTTGCAGACTGCCGGAATGATTGGTCAGTTTATTAATGCCTTTGGTGTTGGCGAATTTGATGCCATTACCCTGAGAAAAATGCTTACCGGAAAAAAAGTGGGTTTATCAATTAGTTTAAGCGAATTAAATGAAGGTTTTAACGGAAGTTCAACTCCAAAAGATTTTGAAACCCTCATGCAGTTGTTGTACCTCCAGTTTTCAAAGCCTCGTTTCGATCTGGAAGCATACGAAGCTTTGCAAAGCCGCTACATTGCATCCCTTGCGAGCATGGCAAATAATCCCCAAAAGATAATGCGTGATTCCGTTAACATGATTGTTTCCAACTATAGTGACCGCACAAAATTAATGTCGCCCACGATGTTCGATGAAATTTCGTTCGAAAAAATGGAAGAACTGTACATCAACCGTTTCCAGGATATTGGCGACTTCACCTTTTTTATTGTTGGCAACATAGAGGAAGAAGTAGTGAAAGAGATGTCAAAAAAATATATTGGTTCTCTCGAAGACTCACCACGTGAAGAAAAATGGATTGACCATAAAGTAAATATGCCCAAGGGCAAAACGGTTAGAAAGATAGAAGTACCCCTGGAAACCGAAAAAGCCAATGTAAATGTATTTATCCGGAATAACATGGAATTCAATCCGGCAAACAACATGGAATTCACAGTTCTGAAAGGCATTCTCGACTTACGTTACACCGAAGAAATCCGCGAAAAGGAAGGTGGAACTTATGGTGTAAGAGTGGGAGCAAGTCCGCGCCAATTCCCTACTGAACGTAAAACCTTGAGTATGACCTTTGACGCCGATCCGGAAAAAGCAGAACACCTGAAAACAATCCTGTTCCGTGAAATTGATAAGATTATTGAAAATGGCCCAACCCAGGTTGACCTCGACAAGATCGTGCTGAATTTGAAAAAGAACCGCCAGCAAGCTAAAGAGAACAACGGTTATTGGATGGGTATACTCTACAACAAGTATTACGCTGGCTATAACAACAATGCGAAAGAAAACTTCGATGATATTCTGGACAATTTAACTACCCAACAAATCCAGAGATTCACCAAAGAATTATTTGATAATCCAGATGTTGTAGATATTGTATTTCTACCGAAAAAAGCAGAATAGAGCTTAAGTAAAGGATAAAAATAAGACCGGAAGTTTAAATGCTTCCGGTTTTTTATTGGAATAAGATGATTACTTTTAGCTGGATTTATTTGCTCTAAGGAGTAAAATCTTCAGATAACCGGAATTGGAAGATTAGAATATAGGAGGATTAGAATGGAGGGGAAGACCTGAGACGGAAGACAACAGGAATTGATTAATGAT
>JBFEWU010000028.1:0-23174 GCA_041546215.1 Draconibacterium sp.
GAAAACAGAATCAGGAAAAATAAAAGTACTGTTGGTATTTGTTTTGTATTCATTTTTTGACTATTTATTAGAGAAGCTAAAAATAGAAAATATAGATGATTTTGGTTTAAGAAATGTGGAAAAGAATTGAACTTTAGTCCGAAGACCGAAGACAGAAGAAATTGATTAATTATTATTGTCTATTGATTAATGTAGCTGAAAGATTGGCCTGTACCACCAGATGATCGTCCTGCCCTTTAGGAAGGATAAGAGAAAGGAAAGCTCAAAGCTGAAAGCTGAAAGGGGAACGCTATATGATGGGTTTGGAGCAGCTGGGGTGAGTTCTTTTTTTGTACCGTACTTTACAGGCTGTGTGAAATTAGAAAGTTTTACACCGTGGCTTCAGCCCGGTGGCAAAAATTCGCAACCGCTGCTCAGGCTTTAGCCTTTAATTATTGAAAGCTCAAAGCCCTTTGGAAGATTGGAATGTCAGAGTATTAGAGTGGAAGAATGGTGAAGAAGCTCGAAGCTCGAAGCTCAAAGCTGAAAGCTCAAAGGAAGAACGGAGGCGAAAGACAAAAGAAATTGATTAATCTGAATATCCGAAAATCTGAACATCTGAAAATCCTGATTAATCAATTTCTTTTGTCTTCGGACTTTGGTTGTATTTCCAATGCGTAGTGCTTTAGTTACTGTAATTCCGCATTTGAGTTGACGATGTTTCTGATCATGCCATTGAAGATAAAATAGTGAAAAGGTGAAGTGGCGATCCAGTATACTCTTCCCCAAATTCCTCTTGGGCGAAAGGTAGCCGTTTGATATAATATGTTCTCTTCGTCGATTTTAAACTCCAGCCAGGCTTCACCCGGCAATTTCATTTCTGCAAAGAGCAATAGTCTTTTCTTTTCACGGCTGGCATATAATACGCGCCAAAAGTCGAGGGCATCGCCCGGGTTTATTTCTTTTTGAGAGGTACGTCCCCGCTGCAGGCCAACCCCGCCAAACAGTTGATCTATAATTCCTCTTAGACGCCAGAGCCAGTTTGCATAATAATAACCTTTGTTACCCCCAATGGACATAATATTTCGCATTACTTTATCCTCGTCTTTTACGGCAAGTTTTTTCACATTCCTGTAACATCCAAAATTCGGCACTTCAATAAAATCGGATAAGGAAAGTCCAAGACTACTGCTAATTAGCGAATCTTTCCAACTGCTTAGCACCAGGTTTTGTTTTATCCGTATAAAAGCAAACTTTAAAGCTTCTTTATAGGTAATGGGTTGTATGTTAAGCAATTCTTGCAGCCTGTTATCCTCACATATAACCTCATTTTTCATGCTGTCGGCCAAACTTTTTGCCAATTTGTAAGAAACCGAAGTAATAAAATACAGCCAATACGATGATATTTGTGGTGATATTAAAGAGGTGGTATAAATTTTTCGTTTTAATTTCCGGGCCTCAGCATATTGCAGGATCATTTCTTTGTAGGTGATGATTTCCGGACCCCCGATATCGAAAGTTTGATTAAAACACGCTTCTTCTTTTATTACCCCGGTCAGAAATTGAATGACATCGCGAATGGCAATGGGTTGCGCTTTTGTGAGTATCCATTTAGGGGTGATCATTAGCGGCAGTTTTTCCACAATATCCCTGATTATTTCAAATGATGCACTTCCCGAACCAACAATAATACCAGCCCTTAATACAGTTAGCGTGTAAAAGTCACTCTTTAAAAATTCCTCCACTTTTTTGCGTGAAAGTAAGTGTTTCGACAGATTACGTTCGTTTGAGATTCCACTCAAGTAAATGACTTGCTTAACATGGGTGGATTCAAGATATTTTTTAAAATTCTTTGCCGATTGCGATTCAAGCATCCCAAATTTATCGCTTGAGGAAGTCATGGAATGGATAAGATAATAGGCAATGTCTATATTCTGTGGAATCGCGTTGGGAAGAATCTCTTTTAAAAAATCGATTTCAATAATTTGAACTTTTAACAAAAGGTTTTTATGGATTGTGAGTCTTTTTTTGTCTCTCACGCAACAAATCACCTCATGTCCTTGTCTGATGAGGACAGGAAGAAGGCGTTTGCCCACATATCCGGTAACTCCTGTCAGTAATATTCTCATGTGGTGAATTTTAAAAATAACCCATTCATTCGCATATGGTTTAATGGAATGGCAGTAGAAAGTTAAAATAATATTGTTCAAAAACAATGGTGTCTGGAAATTATGGGGAATTACAGGATGAAAAGCACACCGTTAAGGAAGGATTTTATTAGATCAAAGAACAAAGAACAAAGATCAAAGAATAAAGACGGGAGACTGTGAATTTTCACCGCTAAGACGCAAAGACGCTATAATTATCTTTGCATCTCTGCCTCTGAGCTTAGAACATTATCATAATACTTTGCGTCTTAGCGGTAAAAATGTTGCTTCGTATTTTCTTGTGCCAAAGTTCGGAAATGAGTCTTTTCCTCCATTTGGAGGATTACGCCAAAATGTCTTGTTTGAAGTAATTTCGGCCCTGGATTGAATTTCTAATGTATATTTTGAGTTTAAACAATTGCTTTTCTTTGGGAAATGATATTTTTGCGCTATCAATTTTTTTGAGGAAGCAAAGTTGAAACAAAATAAGCGAAATAGTTACCTTTTAAATCCGGGAATCTTATTGCTGGTTGTGTTCTTACCTTTGAGTGGTTTTGCACAGGATAGTTTATTTCAGGCAAAATTTGAACAAAATCTGTCGGAGTTGAATGGCCTGTACTGTTGGAGCGATTCAGCATTTTCAGAGGGGGAATTTTCATACCATAATGATTTTGATCGAACTCTTCAGCAAAATACTCTGTTTCAGGAACATTATCCCTCCACCTTGTTTTACCTGCAATATTTGAACGACTTGACGCTGTTCAATAAACAACATCTGATTGCTTACTTCTCCTTGTATGAGCCGTTTTTTGAAAAGCAATTTAAACAGGCCGGGTTACCGGTTGAAATAAAGTATTTGGCTCCGGCACTTTCAGCCATGAATCCTCGGGCCATTGGGGATAATAAACGTTCCGGGATTTGGAATTTGAACCATTTTCAGGGCGTTTTAAACGGATTGCAAATCAGTCGTTTGCTGGACGAACGATTGAATGAACGGATGGCAACCAGGGCTGCTGTAAATCAGTTCAAACAAAACAAAGTAATATTTGGCAGCAATGAACTGGCCGTTTTGGCTTTTTTAGTTGGAAATGCCAGATTGCAAAATACACTGGCCCGCTGTGCGAATAAGACAGATATTTCTGAAATTTTAAGGCATTTGCCCAATTCAGTTGCGCAAACACTGGCCATGTACCAGGCAATGTCTGTTTTTCTTCAGCAGAATACATTCAAACCTCAAAAAAATGCAGTGTTGCACCAGGCGGTTACCTTTAATCGTCAGTTGCATTTTCAGCAAATTTCACAGGTCTTGGGTATATCTGAACAACATCTTCAGTTTTTGAATCCGCAGTACCGGTATTCCATTGTCCCTGGTGACGAAAACGAGATGACATTGCTTATCCCTGAAGCGAAATACGAAGCGTATATATCAGAACTCGATTCCATTTATAGTGGTTACGATTCTGCCCGGTTTGAATTGGTAAGTCAGAAAATTGAATATCCACCGACTCCCAATCGGCAGTATGCCGGCGAAAAAGTAAAGGACCTTGAAATTGAAGGGAAAACCAAGATCAGGTATACCATTAAACCGGGCGATGTCTTAGGTTTTATTGCAGAAGATTACAATGTGCGTGTTGCCGACTTGAAATACTGGAATAACATCTATAATGAACGAAAAATACAAGCAGGAAAATCGCTTGATATTTTTGTGGATGACGAGGAGGCAGATTATTACAGAAGCGTGGAGGCAGAAAAAAAGAAAACGAAGGCTGAATCTCTTGCAAAAGTTCAGATTGAAATACTCAAAAATGCACACAAAGTTGAACACACCGTGAAAAGCGGAGAATCGCCCTATTTAATTGCAAAAAAATACGAAGGCGTTACGCCTGAAGCAATATTGGAGTGGAACGGAATCGAAGATGCACGAAAAATTCAGATTGGTCAGAAGTTAATAATTTATGTTTTGAACAAATGAATGTTACGGCAAAGAGTAAAGAACAAAGAACAAAGAGCAAAGAGTAAAGACGGAAGGAGAGGTGTGTTTACCGCAGAGGCGCGGAGGCGCAAAGAGAAATTATAGCGCTTTTGCGGCATGGCGTGAAAGAAACGTAGCATCAAGGATTTAATTTTAAGAGTAAAGAACAAAGAACAAAGAGTAAAGAACAAAGAGTAAAGAGTAAAGAGTAAAGACGGAAGGGAAGGAGTGTATACCGCAGAGGAGGCGCGAAGAAAAATTATAACGGCTTTGCGGGAAAAATAAGGCATAGTTTCTTCTTGTTGCAAAGTGCTAAAAATGAACATTTAAAGTAAAATATATTAAAGTGAATCCAATTAAAATTATACTGTTTATACTCTCGGTGTTTGCGCTACTGGCTGGGGCCATGTGGTTTACACCCGGTGACGGTATTGAAATTGGAGGCTTTACCTTTGAAATGCCGGGTTTTGATGAAATGTTGCTGACCAATGAAGTGGAATATGCCGATGTTTCCGAAATAGTCAGTCAGCAGTTTGAAATTGACTCCCTGCTGGAAATTGAGCTTGATACCATTAACGGAGATACTATTATTGAAATTGTACATCGTGCCAGTTATGATACTCTTGTGCAATCCATCCATAAAATTGAGTTAATTGATACCGGAAGACAAAATCTTGAGCGTTTCTTCCATCATTTAAAAAACGATTCGCTGACACGTATTATGCATTATGGTGACAGTCAGCTTGAAGGCGACCGGATTACTTCTTTCGTACGCAATAAATTGCAGATGCGTTTTGGTGGGACCGGACTGGGCTTGCGTCCGGCGCTGCAACCATACGACTATGTTTTTAGTGCCATTCAGAAGAATTCAGACAACTGGAAACGTTATCCTATTTATGGTAAGGTTGATTCAACCGTTGAGCACAGTAACTACGGGGTAATGGGGGCATTTTCGCGTTATGCGCCGCTGTCCCCGGATACTATTCCTTTTACCGATTCTGTAATGTACAAAGCCGAAATGAATGTTTGGCAGTCGAATATATCATTCAAAAGAGTTCGTGAATACGAATATATGCGGCTGTTTTACGGACATACAAAACGTCCGGTAGATATTTCTGTAATTGCAAAAGGGGATACAGTATATACAGACACGCTTCAGCAGGATCTGGATTACGGAGTTGTTGAATGCAAATTGCCGGATTCAACGAATAGTGTTTCCATCCGGTTTTCAGGTTACGATGGCCCTGATATTTATGGAATAGAACTGGCGTCGAGAACAGGAGTGATCGTTGACAACATTGCCCTGAGGGGAAGTTCGGGGACCATTTTTACCAAAGCAGATTTTCAACACAGTTTGAGAATGTATAAGGATTTAGATCCATCGCTCTTTATTTTGCAATTTGGCGGAAATGTAATTCCTTATATTACTGACGATAGCGCCATTGATCGCTACGGACGGTGGTTTGCGAGCCAAATAAAACGAATCCAGGTATTGTGCCCTGAAGCGGCTGTCATTGTCATTGGGCCCAGTGATATGTCGACAAAAGACAGGGACAAGTTTGTAACCTACGAGCATTTGCCCAAAGTGGTTGAGACACTTCGTGAAGTTTCCTTGGAAAATGGCTGTGGTTACTGGGATATGTACCAGGCAATGGGTGGTTATAACAGTATGCCATCGTGGGTGAATGCCCAACCGGAACTTGCCCGCCCCGATTACGTGCATTTTTCGCCCCGTGGAGCCCGCCTGGTGGCTAACATGTTTTACAATGCACTCATTTTGGAGTATAACAAATACCTGGAGGAGAGCCGATGAGTTTTAAGAATAAACAGAAAAAAGGATCGTGTGGCAGTTTACGAACCGGGGAAAGCCGTAATTTTATTGTGACTGATGCACTGCTTCGGGCTTCCCGCTTCGGGCTTGTAACTTTCTTGACCGGTATCTTGCTGTTTTTGGTTCAAAGCACAGATGCCCAGGAGGATCCGTATTTATACCACGTAAATCAATACAATTTTATTCGTACCGACTTAAATGAGATGCATTATCCGGGCAAGCGTAAATACGCCGATCTGTTCAATGCAAAGCTTGAGAAGTTGGTAAAAAGCGGAAAGGGGCGGGTAAATGTGGTGCATATTGGGGGCTCTCATATTCAGGCCGGATCATACAGCGGACAAATGCGCAGTCGTTTACAACAACTTAATGGCGAAATGAATGCCGGCTGGGGCTATATGTTTCCATACCGTATTTCACGAACTAATTCGCCATTCGGGTATTACATCCGGTATAACGGGCGCTGGACGAGTTTTCGGAACGTGGAACGACGAAAGTCGGGAACACTCGGAGTAGGGGGGATGTCGGCGACTACATCATCGCCAAAGGCCGAACTTACCGTTTTGCTGGAAGAAGAGAACGCCTTGGATTACCGGTTTAATACCTTTCGGATCTATTACCTGAATAAAGGGGGGAATTACTCGGTTTCAGTGGATTCAGCCTTGTTGGTAAGTTCAACTAAAACCAATGGCTATATCGATTTTGTGCTGAATGAATTCGTTGATAGTTTGAAAATTACGGTTAAAAAGAAATACGATTCAAAGGGAAGTTTTTCGCTTTTGGGCATTACCACCGAATCGGCTCCTAATGGAATTATGTACCACAGCATTGGCGTAAATGGTGCACATGTTCCGGCCTTTTTGCGCTGTCAGCTTTTCCAGGAGCAATTAGCAGAGTTAAAGCCCGATTTGGTGATACTGGGACTTGGGATTAATGATGCTTACGGACGGCGGTTTTCGCAAAGTAAGTTCGAAAACAATTATGGCCAGCTGATTGCAAAAATAAGGAAGGCAGCACCGAATACAGCCCTTGTTTTTACTACGAACAACGACAGCTATTTGTATCGGCGGTACGTGAATGAAAACGGGGTAAAGGTGAAGGACAGCATGTTTAAAATGGCAAAAAAATATGATGCCGGAGTATGGGATATGTACTCGGTAATGGGCGGATTAAACTCCATCGTGCTCTGGCAAAAAAATAAACTGGCACAAAGCGATAAAATTCATTTTACAAGGGAAGGATATTTAATGATTGCCGACTTGTTTTTCAATGCTTTGGTGCAGGATTTTGAAAAGTACCTTGAAACAAATAATAAACGAACTGCGAACCTTTTTTTCGATGGCACGGAAGGAGAAATTTCTAACAAACAGATTTCTAAGTCAGTCCCTTCCTTGAAATGAACGCTAATTTGACTGCTTTTGGATATATTATCACAAATAGATGTTGCTGAAGTTTTACGGAATGTTTTTCTGTACGACAAAACTGCGCCGTTAATTTTTACCCGCTTCTTTTTTTGGAGCTTTTTTGCGGTGGTGCTCATTGGTTTTTCCCTGGTCTACAAAAATAAGAACCGGAGCTTACGAGCCGGATATTTATTCCTGGCCAGTTTGTTCTTTTATTATAAGTCAAGCGGATTCTTCTTTTTTATACTCCTGTTCAGTACGCTAACCGACTTTTTTATCGGAAAAGGAATTTACAATTCAAAAAACCAAACTCTACGAAAGATTTTGGTGGCCCTTAGTGTGCTTGTCAATCTTACCTTACTGGCTTATTTTAAGTATGCCTACTTTTTTACAGATAGTATTAACCTGCTTTTGGGCAGCGATTTGCAGGTGATTAACCACCTGGCTTTGTGGGCCAATGAGGCAACCGGTACACACTTCGAAGTCAATCAGATTTTGCTTCCGGTCGGCATTTCGTTTTTTACCTTCCAAACCATAAGTTACTCGGTTGATGTGTACCGGGGAGAAACCAAACCGGTAAATAACCTCATCGATTTTGGTTTTTATGTTTCGTTTTTTCCGCAGTTGGTGGCCGGACCAATAGTCCGTGCTTCGGGTTTTGTAAAGCAAATTTACGAGGATTACCAGGTGTCGAAAATCGAATTTGGCTGGGCCATTTTTATGATTCTGAAAGGCCTGATAAAAAAAATATTTATCGGCGATTACATCGCCGTGAACTTTGTGGACCGCGTTTTCTCCGATCCGATAACCCATTCTGGATTTGAAAACCTGATGGCTTTGTTTGGGTACTCCTTGCAGGTTTATGTCGATTTTTCGGGCTATACCGACATTGCCATTGGAGTTGCCTTGTTAATGGGATTTCGTTTGCCGCAAAACTTTAATGCGCCCTACAAGGCCAAAAATGTGGGTGAGTTCTGGAAACGCTGGCATATGTCCCTGTCTTCATGGTTAAAAGATTACTTGTACATTCCCATTGGTGGAAACCGGGAAGGCTCAGTGTTTAGCTACATCAGCCTGGGGGTGATTTTATCGATCATTGTACTGCTGGCAGGCAAACTTATTCTGGTGCCGATTTTTGCGGGAGTAGTGCTGGTCTTTGCTGTTCTTACACGATTTTCTGCGAAAGTAAAACGTAACATTGATACCAATATCAACCTGATGCTCACCATGCTTTTGGGTGGATTGTGGCACGGTGCCTCGTGGCAGTTTATTATTTGGGGCGGATTAAATGGTGTTGGGTTGGTGGTTTATAAATTCTGGCGAAAAATAAGTCCCTGGGAAAAAATAACGCACTGGACAGTACATGTCTGGAAAATTGCCTTCACCTTCACTTTTATAACTTTTACACGAGTGTTTTTCCGTTCCGAATCGATGGAAGTAGTAAACGGCATGCTGCATCAGATTGGAAGTGATTTGAAGCTTTCGATGATACCCGAAGTACTGCTTGCCTACAAATGGGTATTTATGATTATGGCTTTTGGCTTTTTTATTCACTGGCTTAGCGAGAGCTGGAAGGAAAAGATTAAAAACTGGTTTATTGAATCACCACTGTGGGTAAAAGCAGTAATTTCAGCCATTGTGGTCATCGTTGTTTACCAATCCATTTCTTCCGATATGCAGCCCTTTATCTATTTCCAGTTCTAAAAACCGTTGATCTGCCAGGCAGGAAAAAGCAAATAAACAAGTAAACACAATTCCCCAATCTATCAATTTAACAGTTTAACAGTTTGTCAATTTATCAATTTGTCAATTTCATTCAAACCGCATAGGCAAAGGTGCACCCGGCTCAAATGAAGTAAATTCGCTCTTGGATTGTTCATTGAGCACAAAACCAAAGAAATGAAAATCGTCGGGGAAAAAGGGGAAAAAAGCAAAACGCAGCCGGATGGTTTCAAAAACCAGGTTTTCGTTGTGCAGTCGCATACCAAATCCAACTCCGCTGTAATAATTTTCTTTTAAAATAAATCTTTGGTTCGAACCGATTATCCCCAGATCGCCATAGGCAAACAAGGCTATGTTGAATTTGTAAAACTGGCGGGGCAGAAAAACCACATGCTCGAGTTTCAGGTTAAGGCGTTGTTTCCCCACTGCAACATCGCTGTGGAAACCCCTGATATGATCGAACTTCCCAAGTCTGAGATTTTCGATGTCGTAACGGCGAATTCCCATGGTGTAACTGGCATCAACAAAGGTTCTCGTTCTTTTTCTTCCGGGTGAGGAAAGTTTGGTAATAAAACTAAGGTTAGCCTGTATCTGTCCTTCTTCCAGATGCCGGTCGTTCAAATACCCGCTCATCCCAGCTGACATGAACAGATAGCCGCTACGGCTAAGTAAAAGGTTTCCGTTGGATGTTAAAAAATGCAGGTAATGCCGGTCGCCGAATTCATTGGCATCATAACCATAAATAAATTCATTTTTAAAGCCTTCAGGAATATCCTCGGTTATGCCGTAGCTGTAAATTAACTGGTCTTGAATATACCTTCGCTGCGAAAGTGTAATTCCTGCCATATACAAAGTTCGGTTGGCGAAAAAGTGGACGTTCCCTTCTGAAACCGAAGGTTCGTCAAAATAGTTCCAGTTATTTATTCCTGCCGAGAAAACGAGCTGTGTTATATTATTTCTTCTGGGGCTTATGTTTATCCCCCGTCCGCCCCATAGGCTATTGAACGACATGTTTAAGTCTTCCTCCACGCGAACGGGATCATTATCGGTAATGCGGTCGGTTCGAAGCATTCTTGCATAATGACCGCCATAACCCCATTTTGTAGTGGTGGTGAAGAAGGGCTTATTTATCTCGGTGACATAACCCTCTCGCAGATAGGTGTTTAAGTAGCCCAGCCTGACATCGAGGTATCTACCTGCAATGTTGTTAATGCTGTAAAAGGTTTCAATACCCAGGTAGGGTTCGCGGCTTAAGTGCCCGACAAAACGTACCGAAAGTTCGTGTCCAACACCAAAGATATTGCGGTTGTAGAGTTTTAGGCTGCCCGAGCTGGCACTGTTAACTCCTCCCGATACCCCAAATGAAAACCGGTCTTTGGTAAGTACCGTAACATTTACAAGACCTTCATAAATGCTGTCTTGCTCCACGATTATCCGTGTATCTCTAATGTAGGGCAAAGCACGGATGAGCCTTTCGTTTTCGTACATTCTCTCCGGGTCAAGAACGTCTCCAATTTTAAACAATAGCCGGTTCCGAATCGTTTTAAGGTTTGATTTTGTATGAATGGTA
Organism: Draconibacterium sp.; assembly: GCA_041546215.1. Classification (GTDB taxonomy): domain Bacteria; phylum Bacteroidota; class Bacteroidia; order Bacteroidales; family Prolixibacteraceae; genus Draconibacterium. Next base: position 10,622 of record JBFEWU010000028.1, read on the forward strand.
TTGGCTGCTTTTTCCGCCCAGTGATCGGCTTGCCGGTCGGGATTATTGATCGATGGGCCAAATACCTCAAGCGCCTGAATTTCGATTTCGGCAATTACTTTTCCTGCAAATTGATTATAGTAGTCGAGGGCAAGTGCTTTCTTATCCACATAAGGCCGGGGAGGTGATATCAGTGCATCGTACAGCCACCCGGTTAGTTTTTTTTGGTTGGCACGGTATTCAAGGCTATCGTAAAATTGATTATACTTTTTTAAAATTATGGTGTCTTGAAAGGAATACTGGCCAAACGAATAAGCGTATTGATTCAAAATCAATGCCATAAAGAATGTTATTCGTAAGATTCCTTTCATGTGCAATCTCTTCAAGTTCCTCTAGCCCCGGGTTTTATTTCGCTTAGGGTATTGAAGTAACAATTTTATGGGTTAAATTTTTTAATGATTGTTGTTAAATTTAGTTAAAGCAAGTTTAATCTATCTAAAAAAAACCACCCACTATTTTTAGCGGGTGGTTTTGAAGTGGTATTTCAGATAAGCTAATTCTTTTGTGCTCTTTGTGCAGCTTGTCTTTGCCTTGCCCTCTCCCGGTGATCCAGGTACAATTTTATATATTTCTGATCATTTTCATCACTGTCGCCATACTGTTCGCGTAACTCGGTAAGTTTTGCATGTAACTCTTCTTGAACATCGGCATAAGCAGGATCGTCGTAAATGTTTTTCATTTCGCTGGGATCGGTCTGTAAATCGTACATTTCCCATTCATCGATGTCGTAGTAAAAATGCATAAGTTTGTAGCGTTCTGTAGCAACACCGTAATGGCGTTTTACCATATGTACCGATGGGTACTCGTAGTAAGTATAATAAACGGCATCGCGCCACTCACTTGTTTTGCCGCTAACCAGCTTACGGAATGATTCACCCTGCATATCAGCAGGAATTTCAATGCCTGCGTAATCGAGGAAAGTTGGCGCGAAGTCGAGATTCTGCACAAGTTTTTCAATTTTAGTACCTGCCTTAATTTCTTTTGGATAACGCACCAGAAGCGGAGTTCGGAACGATTCTTCGTACATGAATCGTTTGTCGAACCATCCGTGCTCACCCAAATAAAATCCCTGGTCAGAAGTGTAGACCACAATTGTGTTTTCGGCCAAACCTGCTTCTTCCAGATAGTCCAGAACTTCACCAACACCATCGTCGACCGATTTTATGGTGCGCAGGTAATCTTTAATATAACGGTTGAATTTCCAGATACCCAGTTCTTTTCCTTCGAGTTTTGCAGCTTTAAAAGCTTCGTTTTTAGGAGTGTAAGCGGCCAGCCAGTCGGCTTTTTGTTTTTCGTTAAAACGTTTTAGTTCATTGTCAAATCCTGTTGCATTTCCGTCCGGATCAGTCCTCAATTTAAAATCATGTCCCCATTGTGCATGTCCGTCAACTTGCATTTCCTGCGTTTTTGCTGCAGTACCTCGTCCTTCGTAGTCATCAAAGTAATTTGCAGGAGGATCAAAGGTCTTGTCATCGTACAGGGTCAGGTATTTTGGCGCCGGTTTCCAGTTCCGGTGAGGTGCTTTCTGGTGGTATAAGGCGCAAAAGGGTTTATTCGGATCACGTTTGTTTTTTAACCAGTCCAGCATGGTTTCCGTAACAATATCGGTACAATAACCTTCAAATCGTTTCCATTCACCATTCACCATAAATTCAGGATTGTAATAATGGCCTTGTCCGCGCAGTACCATGGAGAAATCAAATCCCTGGGGAACACCGTCGAGGTGGATTTTACCGATCATTGCCGTTTGGTAGCCATTGGCCTGCATCAGCTTTGGAAAATTGTCCTGGTCCCAGTTAAAGGGCTGTGCATTGTCAACCTTGCCATTTATAAAACTATGTTTCCCGGTTAGCAGCACTGCCCGGCTTGGCGCGCAAATTGAGTTGGTTACACAGGCACGTGTAAAAATAGCACCTTCTTCGGCAATCCTGTCGATATTTGGCGTTTCGTTAAGTCCATAACCATAGGCACTAATTGCCTGGTAGGCATGGTCGTCACTCATAATATACAAAATGTTCGGTTTTTGGATCTCCCTTTTTTGCGGGGCGCTGCATGAAAATAATAGTGCACCTGTACACAGCAGGACGATCAAATGTTGAAGTCGTTGGTTCATGGTCAAAATTTTAAGTGATTATTATATCGTACTGCAATTTTAATAAAAAAATCACAGAACCAAATGTGTAATATTTTAATAAATATGTATTTCGTAGACAATTAAATGCGTTTCGCTGAATACTTAGTAAAAAATATTAAAAAGAATTGGATATAATACAAAATGATCATTATCTTGCGCTCGATTTAAACTGAATTAATCAAATATGATCCTAATAGAAAATATTAAGGATATAAAACTTAGCGGGAACGAACTGAAAAATTACCGCAGGAAGAAAAAGATGCTAAATCTTCTTTACCAGAAGAATATTCTTTCAGCCACTTCCATTGGAAAATCCATAGGTGTTAGTTTACCTACCGCAATTTCTCTTCTTAAAGATTTAAGCGATCATAATTTTGTTGAGTCTCGTGGAACGGGAATGTCGAGAGGGGGCCGCAAACCGATGATGTTTGGCCTGAAAAACGATTCAATATTTGTTGTTGCCTGCGAATTGGGACGTTTTAAGGGAAAGATCGGAATTTACGATTCGCACAACCAGTTGCTTGCTCCCTTGAAAATCTTTGAGTCGGGCCTGGATGATGAAAAATTGGTTGACAAAATCTATAACGAAACGCAAGCCCTGATTAGAGAAAACAAGCTCAGTCAGGAAAGGATTTTTGGAGTTGGTTTGGCCATGCCGGGCTTAATCAACGAACAGGAGGGAATAAACTATACCATAAAAAATAAAGCATTTCAAAATGTAAAGGAGCGCCTGGAGGAGAAATTCCATCGTTTGGTTTACATTAACAACGATGCCCGCATGCAGGCTTATGGCGAATTTGTTTTTGGGAAAGCCAAAGGCCATGCAAATGCCATGATCATTAACTGGAATTGGGGATTGGGATTGGGAATGATTCTGGATGGTAAACTTTATAACGGAGCCACCGGTTTTTCGGGCGAGTTTTCGCATACCAAATTTGTTGAAGACGGGGAACTGTGCATTTGTGGCAAGCGTGGTTGTCTGGAAACGGTAACTTCGGTATATGTTTTAGTGAAATTGGCAAAAGAAGCAGTGGAAAAGGGAACTGTTTCGCAACTAACCGGAAGGTTTAAAGGCAAAGCTGATGAACTTAAAGTAGAAGATATTGTTGTAGCAGCAAAACAAGGTGATGAATTTTCAATACAGTTATTAAATAATGTAGGCCTGGCACTTGGAAAGGCATTGTCCAATACCATTCAGCTGCTAAATCCCGATATGATAGTCTTGGGAGGTGTGGTATCAGAGGCCAATCAATATGTGTTGACACCAATTCAGCAATCAATTAATCAATATTGTTTAGAACAAATATCAGGAAATACAAAAATTGTAATTTCTGAGATCTGGGAACAGTCTGGACTGCTAGGGGTAACAGCAATGTTATTTCAGAAGCTGTTCAGTAATATGTATAAGTAAATCTATTAATTAATCTATTTAAAACCATTTAAATTAAAATCTATGCGAAAGATTTTTTTGCTTTTGGGGATGTGCTTTGCGCTACTAAGTAGTGCCTACGCACAGCAAACTGTAACCGGAACGGTTGCAGATGAAGATGGTCTGGGAATACCCGGAGTGTCTGTTGTTCAGAAAGGAACAGGTAATGGCACCATCACAGATGTTGATGGTAAGTATGCTTTAACGGTTCCAGGTGACGGTACGCTGGTATTCTCATTTGTTGGAATGACAACAGTAGAGGAGCAGGTTGGAGGTCGCTCAACAATTGATGTTACACTTTTGACTGACGCAGTTGGAATTGACGAAGTGGTAGTAACAGCACTTGGTATCAGAAAAGAAGCGAAAGCTCTTGGTTATGCCGTGTCAAAAGTTGCAGAGGATCGAATTATGGCCAGTGGAACTCCGGCTAATGCCTTGCAGTCTCTTTATGGTAGCGCTGCTGGTGTGCAGGTTGCGTCCACCGCATCCGGTCCATCTGGAGGTATGAAAATTAACATCCGTAATGCCGTATCTTTTGACCCTAGCTCAACAACTCGTCCGTTAATCGTGGTGGATGGTGTACCCATTCATGATGAAAACACTTCCATTGGATACGGATCGACCAGCAGGGATAACGGTACCGGTATTAACGATATTAACCCGGATGACATCGCCTCTTTTGAAATTCTAAAAGGAGCGAAAGCATCGGTGCTTTATGGTAGTGAAGGAGCAAACGGTGTAATCCTGATTACAACTAAAAGTGGTAAAAAATCAAAAGGGTTAGGTGTTGCAGCCTCGTTTACAACTTCATGGGACAATGCCGCCTTTATGCCGGAACTTCAGAATACCTATGGAACAGGTAGAAGCCCAAGTAACGGCGAAACGGATGCCCAGGGATATTTCCTGGATGAAAACGGTGAAAGAACACTTGATTATAGTGGTGGTGCATTTGGTCCAAAATTTGACCCAAGCGTACAACTAAACTGGTGGGATGGATCCAAAAGACCTTGGGTAGGAAGAGGATATAGCATTTATGATGATATGTTCCGTCAGGGCCGACAAAATACAAGTAATGTTGCCTTAAGCTCAAGCAGCGATAAAGGTTCCATGAGGGTGTCGTACACAAATATGCAGTTAACACCAACAACTCCTGCCGGTCAGTACGATAAAAATACCTTTAGTGTGAGTGCATCTTACAAACTTAATGATTACATCAGTGTAAAATATACCGGTAATTACTTCACTTCAAAAAATCTGAATGCCGCAAATGCGGGGACTTTTGATTCGCAGGGAGCAAGATCCAGTTTAGGTGCTTACAGTGCAGATATTGATGTTGACCTGGTTAAGGACTACATCATAACGGATGACGGTTATAACTATTTCGCAAATCCGAATCTGAAGAATTTCTTTTCGAACGGGCGTAGGAGTGTAGTTGGCTTTTTCTGGGATCAGCAACAAAACGAATCGGAATTTAAGCGCCAGCATAACATTCAGTCTTTAACTCTTGATATCAAGGTAAATGACATGATCAGCGCAACCCTGATGGGTGGTATGGACAATACTACAGAAAGAAATATCTACAGAGGAAAACTTCAGGATCCTTCTTTGATTGGTCCCAACAGTGGTTCTGCTTTTACCGATAGATCAAGAGACATTAGAAAATCTTACGGTCAGGGTATGATTAACTTTGACAAGGACGTAAGTGACTTTAACATTTCCGGTTTTGTTGGTGGTGCAATACGTAAGAATTATTACGAGATGAAAGGGGCAAGTGTACAAGGAGGAATGGTTATTCCTAACTTCTTCTCGTTCACTAATTTGCCTTCAGGAGTTCAGCCCATTTATAATTTTGATAATGGTGAAGATGTTCTATATAGTGTATTAGGTTCTGCACAGGTATCATGGAAAAATGAATTGTATGTTGAAGCACAGGCTCGTCAGGACTGGTCTTCAATTTTGCCTCCGGGTAATAACAGCTATTTCTATCCGGGTATGAGTGCGACCTGGATTGCCAGCAGCAGTCTTGATTTACCCGAAATTGTAGAATTTGCAAAATTAAGAGCTTCATGGGCAGATGTTGGACGTCCCGGACCACGCTACTTCAGTAATGTGAACTATGGTGTTTCTGCATCGGGTGGCGGATATATTCTATCTCCTCCTTCACATCTTCCTCCAATGGATGAAAATGGTATTCCAAACCTGAAACCTGAAAGGAAACGTGAGTATGAAGTTGGATTCGAGACCTATTTGTTTACCAACCAAAGAATTGGTGCCGATTTCTCATTCTACAAATCAAATACTTACGACCAGATCATGTCGGTAACTGCTCCTCCGGGAATGGGTGTTTCCAAAATTCGTATGAATGCGGGTGATGTATCTAACCGTGGATGGGAACTGGCCATTAAAACCAAACCAATCTATACCAGGGACTTTAAATGGAATGTTGATATGACATTTGCATCGAGTAAGACAAAGGTTGAACGATTGGATGGAGAACTGAGTGCCCATACCTTATGGAGTACAAATGGCTTGAATGCTGTTGCCGAAGTAGGAGGAGAATATGGTTTGGTTTATCAGCAAAAAGGATGGCAACATTATATCAATCCTTCAGATCCCAATGATCCGAACAATGGCAAAAGAATCGTAAATAGCGGTGGTACGGCTTATAACTACAACTCAAAAAGCAGTAAAATGGTTGGAAAACTTCTTCCTGATGTAACAGGTGGATTGTTTACCTCGTTTACCTACAAGAATGTTCGTGTAATTGCAAATATGGATTATTCATTTGGAGCCCTGTTTATTTCAGAAACAGAAACCTATATGATGGCTTCCGGTATTTTGGAAGAGTCATTGGCTTACAGGGATGAAGCAAGCGGTGGTATTGCTTATCACATGGAAGGCGGTAAAAAAGTGGCAGGTGTTGCGCCAGGCGGCGGCGATACTTACTATGATGGTGTTTTACTGGACGGTGTACGCCCCAATGGCGATGCGAATGATAAAGTAGTATCGGCTGAAGATTACTATTACAACTCTTATTTCTCCAATGGATTCTATCCTGAAGACCGTTTGTTTAAAAGCGACTACATTGCCTTGCGTAATGTTGCAATCGATTATATGGTTCCGGGAAGATATTCTAAAATGGTGGGATTAAATGACCTGACTGTATCTGTGTTTGGTAACAACCTGGCGTATTTATATAAGGCAGCTCCAAACTCAATTCCTGAATCATCAAACGGTACAGGATGGGGTAGCAGTTCGTATGGAACAACAGCCTTGCCAACACAACGTTCGTTGGGTATGTCAATCAAAGTTAAATTTTAAAAAAGCATAAGAAATGAAAAATATAATAGTTAAATCGATTCTTTCAGTTCTGGTGTTATTTTCAACATTCTCATGTCAGGATGAGTTGGAAAGGTTATATCAGGATCCTGACGGATTTTCAAAAGAGCAGGCCGACCAGTCTGGTGGCGTAAGTGTAATTGCCGGATTTTTTACATCGCAACTTACACGTGGATTTTTCTTAAGAGGTGAATACGGAGCTTCGTACCACCAAATGAGAAGTGGATCCAGAGTAATGGGTACAGGTGTTCAGCTTTATTACACCACAGCAGATTATGGTTTGTCCAATACTCTAAGAGATGTTGAGCATGACTGGGGTACCAATGGCTTTAACAATACTGTATTCAATAAAATCAATAATGACTGGATTAAGCAGGTATTATGGGGACAAAGAGAATTCAATAATATTGCTGAAGAAGACCGCTCGAACCTGGATAACTTGTTTATGAAGTTATTGCATGTGCTTAAAGCATATGGCTATCAAAGAGCGACTGACCTTTATGATAAAGTTCCTTATATCGCAACGGGTTCTGCCGGTGGATTGGATGGAGATAAAGCGCAGTACCTGGGCCAATCGGAAATTTACCCGATTATTCTTGAAGAACTGAAGGAAGCTGAAGCCTTTCTTGCTTCTATTGAACTTTCAGATTCAGAACAGGCGGCCTTTACCAATCAGGACGTAATTTTTAGCGGTAGCCTTGAGCAATGGCGAAAGTATACCAATTCATTGCGTCTTCGTTGTGCCATGAATGTTAGTGAGGTAATGCCTCAGCTTACCACTTCTGTATTGTCGGAATTAAGTGGAAAACCCTTGTTCGACACCTACGATGATGTGGCTGGATTGGCAGATATTGCCATTGTGGAACCTTACCGGATTCAAAGAGAACTGGGTATTACACGTGCGTTCAGAGAACGTTCGGATGAATGCCGCGCTCCCAAAAGATTTTTGGATGATGTAATGTATTGCAAGCCCATTGAAAAGAGTGTTGAAATGAATGGAAAAACGCTCTATTATTTCGAAGCGGATAACTCATCAACAGGCCTGCTGGACGGAACTGTAGACCCACGGGTATCTTATATCTTCTCTCCCGACTGGAGTGGTCGTTACCTTGGTGCAGAAACTGCATGGGACAACGGTGAAGATCAGAATAGTTATTACAGTAAAATAATGCGTGGATACTATATCAACGATCCTATTCTGACTGATATCTCTATTACCACATTCAAATACGGGGTGAATAACGACATCGAGCTGAAATTGAATGATGCAGCTGCAGCAGATTTATCCCTGCGTGAAGACTTCCTGAATAAGGCGCTTCGTGAAAGATGTTCGAAATACCAGGATAACGGTTGGGTAATTGGCCGGGAAAATAACCTGATTGCGGAATACAATGTACGTCCACAATTCAACTTCGATCTTCGTTATCCTACTTTGCATGCCGTTGAAACCGAACTTTCGTTGGCAGAAGCAGCAGTAAGAGGATTTGGAACACTTAACGGATCAGCCAGAGAGCATTATAAAAATGCCATTGAAATGTCGTGTAAATATTGGTACGATTTAAATAACAGCAATCAATATTCGAAACAAACTACGCCTTCATTTCCATCGAATATGGACGATTCAAGAATTAGTACCAAACCTGAGATGGAGTACGATGCAGCCGCCTTCGCTGAATTTGCAGCTCAAAAATTTGATGCAATGTCTGAACAGGAAAAAGTTCAGGCCATTTTCAATCAGCTTCAGTTGCACTATAACTTCTTAAACTGGGAGGTGCCATACACTGCTGCTCGTCGATTAATTAAGTACCTCGGAACAAATCCTGGTTCTCCATTTGAAGTATTTCAATGGAAAGAAAGAATGACTTATCCAGGTAACATCCAGGCGTCTGATCCTGAAAATTGGGCGATTATCAGTGCCGATAACGATCCTGATATTCCTGTTTGGTTGACCGGACGTACAGAGAAATGGAAAAACGTATTAGAATAAAGATAAAAAATAAATAAATTATCATGAAGAAAATAATTTATATCGCTTTTGTTCTGTTGGCCTTCATGGCCTGTCAAAAAGAAGATAACGGAACGATAGTGGGAACAGCAAGCGCTGACGGAGGCAATATTGTATCTGGAATTACGGTTCAGCTGTATACCATGGAAACTGCATTGTATACCTCAACTACAACGGATAATCAAGGTAATTTCACCATAACAGATATCGAAAGTGGAAACTATTACATAGCTGCCACAGTTGAATCGGGAGGTGATACCTACGATACCGGTAACACGCCCCAGATTGTTTATGTTAGCGGGGATATTATTAAAGAAGTTACATTAACGCTTAATAAAAAGTAGTTCAAATCTAAACAAGCACCGGCCTGCTGATTGGTCGGTGTATTGTTTGGATAACTAATTGCATTATTCCTGGAAAAAAATATTTTAGAGGGATATTCATAGTTTGGTTAGGTTAAACCGCTGTTCGAAAGGACAGCGGTTTTTTTTTGCCTTGCTTTGATCGCTTAAAAATTTTCAGGTAAGAACTTGGGGATATTAACAATTCTTTGTTGTTTTGTATATACACAATTATTCTACCATGATGTTGTTTGACAAAATCGGTGAGTTAGGCCTTACGGGAAACGAATTAAAGAACTACCGCCGGAAAAAGAAAATCTTAAACCTTTTATACCAGCATGAAACCATACCGGCATCGCTGATCTGTCAAAAAATAGGTGTGAGTTTGCCCACCGTAATTTCGCTCTTAAAAGAGTTGAGTGCCAATCAGCTCGTGGAATCGCGTGGTGCCGGAGTGTCACAGGGTGGACGAAAACCCATGTTGTTCGGACTAAAAAACGATGCCATTTTAGTGGTGGCGTGCGAGTTGGGCAGGTATAAAGCCAAGTTGGGTATTTACGATTCGCACAATAAACTGGTTGCACCGCTTGTTGAGATTGTAACAAACATTGATGATGAAGAGCTGATTGAAAAAGTGTATGATGCAGTTAATCTGATCATTAAGGAAAACACAATTGATTCGGAGCGAATTTTTGGTGTCGGTGTTGCCATGCCCGGTTTAATTCATGAAGAAAAAGGCATAAATTATACCATAAAAGATAAGGCGCTTCAAAATATTAAGGCGCGCATTGAGGAAAGATTCAACCGGCTGGTGTACATAAACAACGATGCCCGTATGCAGGCCTATGGTGAATTTATATTTGGAGAAGCAGTTGGTCATAAAAATGCGCTGATTATTAACTGGAATTGGGGACTGGGACTGGGAATGATCCTGGATGGTAAACTGTATAACGGGGCAACCGGTTTTGCCGGTGAGTTGTCGCACATAAAATTTGTTGACGATGGGAAGCTTTGCATTTGCGGCAAAATTGGATGCCTGGAAACCGTTACATCGGTGTATGTGTTATTGAGTCAGGCACGTGAAGCGGTTAAAGAAGGTACGGTTTCGCAACTTACCGGCAAGTTTAAAGGGAAGGAGGAAGAACTGCAGGTGGAAGATATAACTCGTGCCGCTAAACTTGGCGATGAGTTTTGTATTTCGCTGCTAAATACGACCGGTTTGGCATTGGGGAAAGCCCTTGCAAATACGATCCAGTTATTAAATCCCGATGTTATTGTAATCGGCGGAGTTGTTTCCGAAGCCAATCAATATATTTTAACTCCTATCCAGCAAGCAGTAAATCAATATTGCCTTGAGCAGATTTCAGGGAATACAAAAATTGTAATATCTGAAATATGGAATCAATCGGGATTGCTGGGGACTACTGCCATGTTATTTAAAAAATTATTCAGTAACATGAACAGATAGAGCTAATTCCAGGGGATTTTAAACGGAATCCCGGGATTTTGGCAGAATTTATTCGTAAACCAAAATAGAAATACAAACCTGATCCATTTCCTTCGCGTCTTTGCGCCTTTGCGAGAAACCGCATAATAAAAGATAAATTAAGTGTCAGTAGCTGTTACACAAAGTTGCACGAAGAAGGCACAGAGTTTCACAAAGTGAGTAACCTGGTGCATTCCCCTTCGCGTCTTTGCGCCTTTGCGAGAAAACGATATATCAGTAAGCCTAAAGATTTATATGGCTATTACACAAAGTTGCACAAAGAAGGCACGGAGTTTCACAAAGGCTAAAAAATCTAACCCATTTCCTTAGCGTCTTTGCGCCTTTGCGAGAATTTTCTTAACGCCTTTGCGCGAAAAAACAGCAAACTCCCAGGCATTGAAACACAATTAATCCTTTTCAGCAAAGAACTTGGCCTTATGCACCTCGGCATACTGAATCAGCTTTTGAGCCACTTCGGGGTATTGGTCGATTACATTTGTGGTTTCAAAGGGATCATTTTCCATATCAAACAACGAAAGTTCAATTTTAACCGAATAATCATATTTCCCGGGCATCCCGTCTTTCCCCTTTATGTCTGTCATTGTCCGGTAATTGTGTGGCAAATGAAGTTTCCATTTTCCGTCACCACTCATCACAGCCTCAAAGTTTTTACCGTTTGTAAAGGCATAGTAGTCGTGCGGATTTACAGCTCCTTCCTCTGCTGAAATAATATCCCATACATTTTTGCCATCAATTTCGCTGGCAGGAGGTTCAATCCCTGCAATATGACAAAGTGTGGGTAATAAGTCGATGGTCATCAGAGCGCTTTGCGATTCTTGTTTCCCTTCCAATACGGCCGGATATTTTATAATCGTTGCTGAACGTGTTCCGCCATCGAAGGTCGTTCCTTTGGCTTCGCGGAATGGGGTAGTGCCGGCATGGTTGCCATAGGAAATCCAGGGGCCATTGTCCGAAGAGAATATGACAATGGTATTTTCATCAATGCCATTTTCTTTTAATGCCTTGTTTATTTCTCCCACCGACCAGTCGATTTCCAGCATGACGTCGCCATACAATCCAACACCCGATTTTCCCTTGAATTCGGGGCTGCAAAAGATAGGTACATGTGGCATCGAGTGTGGAACATAAAGCAAAAATGGTTCGTCTTTGTGCCGACGGATAAAATCAACCGCATGTTCGGTGTACCATTTTGTCAGCATTTCCTGGTGTTCATAATCAACATCCTCGATTTTTACCTTTCCGTTCTCCCAGAATTTTATGGGGAATCTTCCCCAGTACTCAGGACTTTCGGGGTGATGTTTCCACATATCGTTGGAATACATTAATCCACAGCTTTCGCTGAATCCACGGCTGTGAGGACGCGTTTCGGGTTGGTCGCCACAGTGCCACTTGCCAAAAATGGCGGTTTGGTAGCCTGCTTGCCGGAATACTTCACCCATGGTGGGGAATACGGGATCCAGGCCACGCTCGTTGGGGCCGTGCGCTCCAAAAACTTTTGTTCTTCCGGGGTAACATCCCGACATTAAAGCAGACCTCGATGCAGAACATACCGCCTGGGGAACATAAAAGTTCCTGAACATGATGCCTTCATCGGCCAGGGTTTGAACATTAGGGGTTTCTATCTTGTTCTGACCAAAAGGTGTAAAATCGGAATACCCCGAATCATCGAGAAAAATAATCACGATGTTGGGTTGTTTTTTCTCCTTTTTGCTGTCGACAGTGGTACAAGAAGAAAACAGGATGAGGAAAATTTAAAGTA
>JBFEWU010000513.1:0-2751 GCA_041546215.1 Draconibacterium sp.
AAAAACCCAGGGCCAGGTGAATGTTTTGGTGGCAACATCAGGAGATACGGGAAGTGCGGTTGCAAACGGCTTTCTGGGCGTTGATGGTATTCATGTATATGTCCTGTATCCCAAGGGGAAAGTGAGTCAGATTCAGGAGTCGCAATTTACAACACAGGGGCAAAATATTACAGCCCTGGAAATTGATGGTACATTCGACGATTGTCAGCACCTGGTAAAAACTGCTTTCCTGGACGAGGAGCTGAATAAAAAGCTGGTTTTAACTTCGGCAAACTCTATAAACGTGGCTCGCTTTCTTCCACAGGCATTCTATTACTTCAACGCTTATGCAAGACTTAAAGAGGCAGGTGAGTTGGAGGGGAAAGAACTGGTTGTTTCAGTTCCGAGTGGAAATTTTGGAAACCTGACTGCCGGTTTGATAGCTGCCGAGATGGGCTTGCCAATTGCACAGTTTATTGCTGCCAATAACGAAAATGATGTTGTTTTTGAGTATTTAAAAACCGCCGAGTACAAAACCCGTCCATCGGTAGAAACCATTGCAAATGCGATGGATGTTGGAACTCCAAGTAATTTTGCGCGTATTCTGGATTTGTACAATCATTCGCATGCCATTATTTCTAAAAAAATCAAAGGATATCGATATAGCGATGCAGAGATAAAAAAGGTGGTGGCACAAACCTTTGCTGAGACCGGGTATATTTGCGATCCCCATGGCGCCTGTGGTTTTCAGTCATTAAAAGAATACTTGTCCGGAAACCAGGTTGGCGTTTTCCTGGAGACTGCCCATCCGGCAAAATTTAAGGAAACGGTAGAAGATATTATTGGGAAGGAGAAACTAAGATTGCCCGGGAAACTTGCCGCTTTCATGAAAGGTAAAAAACAAAGTACAGGCTTAAATAAAGACTATCAGGTATTTAAAAGGTTTTTAATGGCACAGAAGTAATTAAAGTGTATTCTGATATGAACCGATTGCCAAATAAATATGTTTTGATAAGGTAGTGATAAATTAATACCTATAGTTTTTTTCAAAATGAATGTTACTTTTGTTTGGAGAAAAGAATATTATTATATAGTATGACTTTTCTTGAATGTTAACAAATACAAATTATGAGACAACTAAAAATTACCAAGCAGGTAACTAACCGCGATACCCTCTCGTTGGATAAGTACCTGCATGAAATTGGGAAAGTTGAATTGTTGTCGGCAGAAAAGGAAGTTGAGCTAGCCAAACGCATTAAAAAAGGAGACCGTGCTGCTCTGGAAATTCTGATAAAAGCAAACCTTAGGTTTGTAGTGTCAGTTTCGAAACAATACCAAAATCAAGGATTAAGTTTACCCGATTTAATTAATGAAGGAAATTTAGGACTGATTAAAGCCGCCGAACGATTCGACGAAACAAGGGGATTCAAATTTATTTCTTATGCGGTTTGGTGGATCCGCCAATCGATTCTGCAGGCACTCGCCGAGCAGGCACGAATTGTACGTTTGCCTTTGAATAAGATTGGTTCGATCAATAAAATCAATAAAGCCTTCAGCAAGCTGGAACAGGAATTTCAACGCGAACCTACAGTTGATGAGGTCGCCGAGTTGATGGAATCGAAGCCGGCCCTGGTGGAAGATTCGATGAACTTTTCGAGTATTCATGTTTCTATGGATGCACCCTTGCGCGACGAGGAAGGAAATAACCTTTACGATGTATTGTTAAACGACGATTCGCCAAAACCGGATGAACAGCTGATGGATAGCTCTTTACGTCAGGAGATAGAAAGGTCACTGGCAACTCTGGGAGAGCGGGAGGCCGAGATTTTAAGATTCTACTTTGGACTTAAGGGATACCAGCCACATACGCTCGAAGAAATTGGTGATGAATTTGGTTTAACGCGTGAACGTGTTCGGCAAATTAAAGAGAAGGCAATTAAAAAACTTAAAAACCAGTACCGAAACAGATTATTAAAATCTTACCTCGGCAAATAACAAATATTTCATGACGCATTTGATAGCACCCTCAATTCTGTCAGCTGATTTTAATAATCTTGGAAAAGACATTGAAATGATAAACAGAAGTGAGGCCGACTATATTCATTTTGATGTAATGGATGGCGTTTTTGTGCCTAACATTTCCTTTGGGATTCCGGTTATTGAAAGTGTGAACCGGATTGCGGAAAAACCGCTCGATGTACACCTGATGATCGTAAATCCGGATCATCTGATAGAAGCTTTCGTAAAAGCCGGTGCATCAATCATTACCGTGCATTACGAAGCTTGTCAGCATTTGCATCGTACCATACAGTTCATAAAATCCATGGGCGCTAAGGCCAGTGTAAGTTTGAATCCGCATACACCTGTATCGGTTTTAGAAGATATTATTTCTGAATTGGATATGGTCCTGCTCATGTCTGTTAACCCGGGATTTGGCGGTCAGAAATTTATTGAGCAAATCTATAGCAAAGTGCAAAAGCTCAGGAAAATGATTGATACAGCTAATTCGGATTGCCTAATAGAAATTGACGGTGGTGTGAATTTCGAAACCGGGAAAAAACTCTACGATGCGGGCGCAAATGTATTGGTAGCAGGTAGTTTTGTCTTTAATGCCGAAAATCCGGAAGAGATAATCGCCGGGTTAAAGGCGCTGTGATTTCATTTGATTTATATGAAAACACCCTTCGGCTTCGCTCAGGGTGACAACCGGAATTGGAAGATTAGAGTATTGGAATGGAGGAATGGTTGGAAAAGACGGAAGTCCGAAGCCGG
>JBFEWU010000224.1:0-7961 GCA_041546215.1 Draconibacterium sp.
CGCATCCCGCATGCACCCAACTCGTCAAGGTTTGGTGTTTTCATCTCGCTGCCATAGCAGCCGATATCCGACCAACCCAAATCATCTGCACAGATAAGAACTATGTTTGGTTTTGAATTGGAATTTTCAATCTTACCTGCAGGCTTTTCAACAGAGAAATTAAAATGAACAGAAACAAAAAAAATGAAAATGAGTATCGGATTTTTCATGTCAATTTTATTTCGGAATTACCATATACTTTAAGAACAAAAGGTACAAAGCGATGCTCTGAAATCCTTTTTAATTCGTTTGAATGAATTTTATTACTGAGAAAATGATTTAAATACAACCAAAATCGGGATATTTGCATTTGTAGGATAATTTACTCTTTCTCAAGCCGGGTCATTTCATATTCATCATTACCAGATTCGCCACCTTCCGATTTCATTTTAAGTTTCCCATCCACTAATTTACCTTTATGCCTTAATAAATATCCGTCAAGATTAAAAGTATATTCAAATTCATCACCGCTTATTTTACCATCTCTAATATCAACAGATCCATATTCGCTTGACAAGTACCCAGTAATTGCATTTCCTTTAACAATATAGTCGGCATTAAAGGTAAAAGGACCATTGTCAGTAGGAATCGTGGCTTCCCATTTTCCTTCTACTTTTGAAACGCGTTTCATGGTAAATTCACCGTCACCGTTTTCACTGGTCGACTTTATTTTAAGATCTCCGTCAACCAACTTACCTTCGTGTTTTATCTCGTTGTAATTCAGCAGAAATTTATACTCAAATTCATTACCGTTAATTTTACCTTCACTTATATTAACGGAACCGTCAACACTATATAATCTGCCGGTTAGTGCATCACCATCAGCCTTAAGTTCAGCGTAAAACGTATATGGCCCGTTCTCTGTATCAAGAGTTGTTGTCCATGTTCCATTCAAATTTTGTGCAAAGGTGATTGTGCAAAGGAATATAAATAATGTTGTGAGTGCTTTTTTTTTCATTTTTCAAAAAGTTAAAAATTAATAATTAAGATGGTTGAATCCTTTTTACTATTATTGGCATGATAAAAAGTTATTATCATTAGTAACTAATCGGCCTGGATATAAGGAAACTCTGAATCATTTGTTTTTTTCGCCCAATCCATTGTTAATTTCCGATGCATTCTCAGTTGTACCTTATATTCTTCATTATAAGCCAGATTATTCATTTCACCGGGATCTTTTTCCATGTCAAACAATTGTTCCCGTTTTTTACCATTATCGTAAATAATGTATTTAAAATTTTTTGTTCGTAACATTCTGCCTGTAGCACCCAGATTGCGTTCTCCCTTTGCAAACATAGTTTCGCTTACCACAAAACTCCTGACTGGGATCGACTTCCCTTCCATAACAGGTTTTAATGAAACGCCATGCATGGTTGAAGGCTTTTCAACTCCAACTATATCCAGAATCGTCACTGGTATATCAAGCGCGTTGGATACCAATTCTTTGTACTCGTTTTTTTGTGTTTTACCCTTCCACTGGATAATAAAAGGTGTTATGACCGCCTGTTCGTAGAGGATTTGTTTCTGATTCCAATGGTGCATAGCCACCCCTTCTCCATGATCGCTGGTAAAAATAACCACGGTATTTTCTGCATAATTGCCTTCCGCCAGAGCATCGAGCACCTGGCCGATTTCTGCATCCACCTTTTCCACCAGCCTGTAATACCCCCAAAGATATTGCCGCCAGATTAATTCATCCCAATTCTCTGTTGGATAATGGCCTTTTGATATATTCTGAATTTCACGAATAACCGCTGGTTCATTACTGGGTATTTCAAAATTACCGGGAAGCGGAGGTAACTTATTCAAATCATCAGGGGCCGGATTTATGGGGCCATCGGGCAAATCTCTTCCATCGGCATCTGCACGTGCCAGCTGACAAACATTATGTGGATTCACATACGAAACGGTGAGAAAGAACGGATTTTCACGTTTGCTTTGCAGAAAATGTACAGCAGCTTCGGTTTTTTTATCATCCTTACCACCAAATCCATACGTTTTGTATCCTGCTGCATGCAGCGAAGTCCCAACGTGCCATTTTCCGATGTAATAACAATCATAGCCGGCAGTAGCCACTAGATTTCCCATCATAGGGAAATCCCCCCGTATAGGCCTTCCGTTGCTGATTGCTCCTGTTTCATGAGGATAGGTTCCTGTTTGTAAACTGGAACGAAACGGCAAACATAAAGGCTGGGTAACATAATTTTTCTCAAAACGAATTCCCGATGACGCCAGTTTGTCAAGCGCCGGAGTATGTAAATATTTGTTGCCGGCACAACTCATTGCGTCTGCCGTCTGCTGATCTGTAATAATCAGAAGTACATTGGTTTTTTCAACTACTATATTTGATTGGGCAATAATACTTGTTATTCCCGCTATTGAGAAAATAACGACTAAGACGATTATCTTTTTTAAATTTTTCACTTCGTTATTCATCTTTAACTAGAAAAGAAGCCATCTTTATAAAGAAGACTTCTTTTCAGTTGAAACTATAACTTTACTTCTTGACGGCTTTATACCGTCCTAAAAGTTCATTTTTATTGCTTATAATAATTACATACAGACCTGAAGGTTTTCCGTCAAGAGAAATCGTTTCCCGTTGGTCTTCACTGTTAACATCAAGCACTTTTACACCTAAGGCGTTATAAACCTGAATGCGACTTCCCGATTCTAATCCGCTAATGTTTATCTTTGAATTTGTCGGATTCGGATACAACTGTATCTGATTCCATTGTGACGGTTCAATTCCGGTTAAAACTCCAAATGTGTACATTGCAGTTACTGTCCCATCGGCTGAAGTAACCTTTAGCATATCGCCTCCGTCAATATCCCCGGAAGTTTTCTCATTTCCATTGGAATCAACAACCATGGCAGTTGCACCCATGGAAGGAGTAATTTGGGAAAGGAAATCTGAAATTAATATGGTACTATCCACATTATTTACCACATAGTTCACCTGGTCTATGGCGTACAAATTTGAAGTACAGTAAGCGAGATACATTGTCGACTGAGTATATTCGGTTGCCAGCATGGATAAATAATAGACTTTGGTAACCATCCCATTTGGAGAGGTTACAATCAAACGGTCGTCCTGAACTATCTGTCCTTCGGTTCTTTCATATCCCATTTTGTCAACCAACAGCATTGTAGCTCCGAGAGAAGGCGTGAGATTGCTTATAAAAACTTGTGCACTTGTGCCGCGTGGCACAAAATCTATTAGTAAATCATTCTGTGATACTTCGTATACGTCAGATAAGACAAATGCGGTGCTTTGTGAAACTTCAGGCTGTAACTGGTAGACTATGGTCGTAACTCCATTTTCCGCAACTACTTCCAGAAAAATATTGTGGCTTACCGTCACATCAACATACGTCGTATCAAAATTCAGTCTTTTCAGCGGAACATACAAACCTTTTTCGTCGATTATGGTCAGACTGGCACCCGGTGGCACCGTTATATTGTTAAGTAAAGTTTGTAACGTGGTCCCATATTCCATGGCTGAAACCGTTCCCGAACCGGCTTCCTCATCGCCTGCGCTTTTAGGTTCCGCCGTAATTTCGATCTCATATATTTCGGAAGTTAAAACTGCATCCGAACTAAATCCTTCTTCGCTTACAATCAATAAATATTTTGTTGTGTTTGTGCTGTCGGCCGACATCACAACAAGTGTGTCATTGATACTCACCAATGCATCCATGGCCAGTTCCGAACCATCTTCAATTGAACGAACTTTCAGCATTTGTCTTTCATCAGCTTTAACAACATTCCCCATAAAATCAGCCACCGTTGTACCGGTTATTACCCCTTTAATATTTTCGTTCCAGGAATAGCCTTTACTTACCGTGTACACGCTGGAAGTTACAGTTGAAATATAATGCGTTGGATTATCAAAATAGTGTTGACCCAAATCACTTTCCATCATATAATGCAGCTCAGGTTCGCCATAGCCCAATGATGACAAGTAAGCGCTGTTTACCGGAATCCATTCCGTATCATCCATATTGGTTCCGAAAGAAACCTGATTTTCAGGATTAGGGATGTTTATTTCAGCTTTTCTTTTTGCATTAAGATAGATAGTGGCAGTATTCCCTCCTATTATCCATTTATCACCATTAGCCATTCCCCATGCTTCTATCAACTCAAAATCGGTTGGATCATTTGCCGGTTTAAGTCCTTGTTTTATAGAATCGTTGAGAATTTTAAAAATATAAAAATTTTCCCTGAAAGATTGAGGTACTGGTGTGCCACCCACTGCTTCGTTCCAGGGATTTATATACGTATCATGCAAACCTACAACAGAATCACTAAACTGTACATCGAGTTCAAGAGGAATGTTCCATTCCATATCCTCCAATACATGATCATCTCCTACGATTTTACCTAAACAAAACACATCACCTGGCTGAACTATCGTGGGCACATTTAAATCCTGTATCAGAATACCAGGGGTAATAGCCCAATCCATTTCAGAAACCCATTTGTATCCGGGAACGTATTTACGATATCTGTCTATCCAGTTTCCAACATCGCTAAAATCAATAATTGCATCAACAGGTAAGGCATCATTCGTAGCACAAATCATGTAGTCGCTTAGATCAAGTGGTTGATTACCAGGATTACAAATTTCGGCATAAATATTTCCCTTTACACCTACCGAAAATATCAATTCAGATAAGAATGGTTCAGCATGATGTGCTAGAAGATTTGTCGGATTTATATCTTTAACCAATTCCACATTGTAAACTTTTTTCACACTGTCGTTTTCAGCGGTAACTTCAAATGAGATCGTTCTTTCTTCAACACTCCCCTCCAGATTAGTTGCACGTTTTACTGTAAACGAAGCATTAAGATCGACTGTTTTGGCAACAAGCGCCGGAATGCCCTCAAAATCGTATGGTAACTGAACTCGGTAGTTCGTTGTAACTGGATTAAAATTGGGTATGGTATCCCCCTGCCAGTTATTAAGTACCTTATATACTTCAGAAAGGCTTATATCGGGCCAGGTAATGGAGGCCAGGTCTGCATTGTCATCTGGAGAATAAGACTGCAACTCTAAAAAGTATTCCTTGACATCGCCATTTTGCGCAGTTACCCTCAATTTATCGCCGTTTCTTAAATCAGGCCGTGGTACCCCATCTTCCCGCACAATTTCCCAGGATGCATTCGGTGCCTTTTCAAGATATTTTAACAACGAGTCAACACGCAGGGCATTCGGAAGGCCATATCCGCCGCCGGTGATGGTATCTATACCGTTATCATGCTTGGTAACACGAGGCCAGTTCAGTATTCCACTTTGTGCATTATTTGTAATTGCTCCTCCGGCCATATTCCTGTGATCAATCGGAACAACAATATTGTTTCCCGGAGCCGGATCTTCCACGGTGATATCAAAGGTTGCATTGTGCAGGGTTTCTCCAAAAACGTATACAGTAAGTTTATCGCCTGTTTGCGCGGATCGCATCAACGAATCTTCAGCCGATTCATTCAGACGATAGATCCAGGCAACTCCTGGTGTGTATTTCATATTGCGCATAATGTCATCCAGCCGCCTGATTCCCCAGGGAACGGTTAAGGTTTTTCCGGCAAAGTCAACACCAATAACATCCGATTCCAGTGTATTTGCATCAAGCACAAAATCCCCATGGTTGCCGACTGACCACCAGGTATCCCGGTAATTATCAGCGCCCTCGGGATAAGCCACTGCCATCCATTCAGAATCTTCCAGGCCAATACCGCGGGCATTATCAAAATCAAGGTTTCCCTGCTTTATATCACTTTGTCGAACAAGCAATGCAACTGAGGTGGCATTCTCAACACCGGCAACAGCATCCGGTGTTTTATCATTCTTTCCATTCTTTTCAAAACTATTTCCTACCTGGTCAATAACGGCAGAATCACCTTCCATAAAATGATGTTGAATAAAAATCCCATTATTAATACTATGCAAACGGGTCATTAAATTACTACCTTCGCTGGGAAAATATAAAGAATCCTTATCAACGGTAACACTATCCTTTACGTTTGGATAAAGTGCCTCTTCAGAACTATTTTTTTCATATAAATGAATTAAAAAATCAGCATATTGATAAATACCCGTCTCTTTGACGCGGTCTGTACCTTCATAACCAACAATACGCATCTTATTCATTCTTGGCAAAAAATCATAAGCTTCAGTAATAACATATGATTCACCTGGTTTAAGTATTTTTTGTACCTCTTCCGGAATCATGAATTCCCAACCTCTCCAGGAATACCAGGTATCAGTCCACGGGTTATTAATTGGACCTCTACCTAAGCAAAATTTGATTTCGCCCAAATCAATGTCAGAGTCACCCATGTTGGTCACTTCGATATAATTGTCCGGCCCGTCTCCATAAATCATCCTTGCTTCAGTTATTAGCAAATTACGGTATGGTTCCTGTGCATAAACCATATTTACAATCACAATAAATAAAAGTAAAATTTTTAGTTTCATAGTAGTAAGTTATTGTTCGTTGATAATTTAATTTTAACTGTACAATGATAATATTCACTCATTAAAAAAATCTGAGTTTTTTATTAGTTACTACTATAAAGTATCCCTTAATTTAAGGGCTACCTGAAGGAGAGCATGTCAATCCAAAGGTTTTAATGTGTATATAATATTTTTATTGCAATATGTTGGATTTCTGATAATTTGTTTTTATTCAGATTGTAGAAAAGTACATTCATTCATAAAAAATGAAGAAAAATCCCGGCATTTATGAATAAGATAATAGAAAACTCATTTTTTTTTAATGGTTCATAGATAAATTGGAGCATGATTATTATTTAAACTAATAACCAATGCTTGCAAAAGCTTAACATAATCAGCAGGCAAAAGTTTTTTAAAAAGAGTGGTTTTCTTGCGGTTGTCAAGGCTGTTGTAACTCATCCGGTTTTAAATTCATGCAAGATTAAAAAAGTGTATTTAAAAACAAGTATTGTCAGGCGAAGCATTGAAAATAAATAGTTCTCTGTGCACAATAAAAACTATTAACAATTTCATTTTTCCCTTTCAACATTACATAGGCATTTTATAACATCACACCATAAAAAAGAGATGGAAATTTAATTAATATTAAAATTTAAAAATTATGAAAAAAGTTATCGTTTTCGCATTTTTATTTGCGATTGTTTTTGGAACAGTTAATGTGGTTGCCGCTAAAGGTAATAAAGATGTAACAGGAGTATGGAAATTTGAAGTATTTTCTGCAGCCCCAGGATACGAAAAGGGAGATTTGGCAATAAATGAAAAAGAGGGTAAATTAATGGGTCAGGTAATATATGAAGATGGTTACAAAATTGAAATAAAAGAAGTAACGTATACGGATCGTGTGCTTCAATTTGGGATTATTGTTGAATATGAATCTTTTACGGTTAAAGCCGAAATTAAAGGTAAAAAGCTGGAAGGAAAGGTTATACACACTGAAGGAGAAATGGATATTACAGCAAATAAAGTAAAATAAAATACAGATTCAACCACCACAATTTAAAGGAGTGGTGGTTCTAACTTTAACAGTTAAAGAGGAAAGATTTTTGGTACGATGGACCTCATTAAAGAGTCTTCGAAAACAGATAAAGTAATTTCTGATTTGGATTATAAGCTCGCGTATCATGAACTGGGAGGTTCTGCACCCGATACTCGGTTCTTGTTAAAGAACACTTCCCGGAACGAGAAAGCGACAGGGATAAAATCAACCTATATTGTAAAAATGGATGAGATAATAAATTTATCATCAAAAATGGATGAGGAAGGAAATCTCAACTGGAATGCCCCTGCAGGAGATTGGACAGTTATGCGTATAGGGTATACCTGTACGGATTCGCATGTGTCAACATCAAGTGGTGATTGGCAGGGGGCTGTCCTGGATTACATGAGCAAGGAAGCCTTTGATTTTTAC
>JBFEWU010000316.1:0-5463 GCA_041546215.1 Draconibacterium sp.
AAAGTGTTTGCTCTGGCAGGCAAAGTGGCGCGCGGCGGATTGATTGAAGTTCCCATGGGAATTACCGTAAGGCAGGTGATTGAAGAAATTGGAGGTGGAATTGCCAATGGTCGTAAGTTTAAGGCTGTGCAGATTGGAGGGCCTTCGGGGGGTTGTATACCGGCCGAACATGCCGATACGCCGATAGATTTTGAATCCCTGAATGAGATGGGAGCCATGATGGGCTCGGGAGGCCTGGTGGTGCTGGATGATTCTGATTGTATGGTGGATATAGCCCGCTACTTTCTTTCTTTTACACAGGAAGAATCGTGTGGTAAATGTACATTTTGCCGTGTTGGTACAAAACGTATGCTGGATATCCTTGACCGTATAGTGACCGGAAAAGGGAAGCAAGGAGATATTGCAGAACTGGAGCACCTGGCTGACTGGACCAAAAAGGGAAGTTTGTGTGCACTGGGAGGAACATCTCCTAACCCGGTGCTGAGTACTTTGAAATACTTTCGTGACGAGTATGAGGCTCACATTCAGGGAGTTTGCCCAACGGGAAAATGCACAGAATTAATCACCTATTCGGTTAACGACGAATGTATCGGTTGTACAAAATGCGTGCAAAAGTGCCCGGTGGATGCCATTCCATTCACCCCGCACGAGAAACATTCAATTGATACAGAACTTTGTATAAAATGTGACGCCTGTCGTGCAGCTTGCCCGGTAGATGCGATTGATGTACGATAGGTTGCTGGTTACTGGTTGCTGGTTGCTGGTTACTGGTTACTGGTTGCTGGTTAGTGGTTACTGGTTGGCGTAAAAGGTTACTGAAATGATAAAACTAAAAATAAACAACAAAGAAATCGAGGTCGAATCCGGCACGTCAGTAATGAAAGCTGCACAACAGGCAGGAATTAATATTCCGAATATGTGTTGGCATGAAGAGCTGGATCATTTTACGTCGTGTATGGTGTGTATGGTAAAAGACCAGGAAAAGGGGAAATTATTTCCTTCCTGTTCGGTAAAAGCCAGCGAAGGAATGGAAATCATTACCGATGATGCCGAGGTGCAGGAATCCAGGAAAACAGCCCTGGAATTATTGCTCAGTGAACATGTTGGCGACTGCGAAGCACCCTGCAGGATTGCCTGTCCGGCCCACATGGACATTCCAAAAATGAATCGCCTGATCGCCGCCGGCAAACTGGATGAAGCCCTTGCTGTGGTTAAAAAGGATATCGCTCTCCCGGCTGTTCTTGGACGAATCTGTCCTGCTCCCTGTGAAGGGGCCTGTCACAGAAAAACAGTGGATGAGCCCATTTCAATCTGTTTGTTGAAGCGGATTGTTGGAGATGAAGGTAATTTTTCAGACCTTTCTTTGGTAGAAAAAACAGGGAAGAAAGTAGTGGTAATCGGTGCAGGCCCTGCCGGGCTCGCTGCTGCCTATTATATGCAGTTAAAAGGAATACAGGTAACATTACTCGATAAAAATGAAAAGGCCGGTGGTTTGCTTCGTTCTTCCATATTAGAAGAAATACTTCCACTGGAAGTGCTGGATAAGGAAATAGCATTGATTCTGGAAACCGGTGTGGAATTTCAGGGAAGGAAGGAAGTAAGCGCAAAAGAATTCGGAGATTATAAAAAAGATTTTGATGCCATTGTTCTGGCGATTGGCAAGATTGAGGAAAATTCGGAATTGTTTGGCTTAAAGGCCGGACCAAAAGGAATTGTTGCCAATAGAGCTACTTACGAGACTTCGGATGAAAAAGTTTTTGCCATCGGAAATGTATTGCGTTCATCGCGATTGGCAGTGCGGTCGGTTGGACAGGGAAAGGAAGTGGCATTTTCAGTATTGCAGTATTTGAATAAGCAAAAAATTAAGGGTGAACCACGTTTGTTTAACTCTCGCTTTGGGAAGCTGGTAAAAGATGAATTTGCTGAATATCTGAAGGAGTCGGTGGATGGTAAACGAACCTGGCCGGCAGCGGGTGATCACTCAGGATTCTCGAAAAATGAAGCCATTGCCGAAGCCGAGAGATGTTTACATTGCGATTGCCGGGCCATTGATAATTGCAAACTTCGCGATTACTCACAGCAATACCAGGTTGACCAGAAAAGATTTAAAACCAGTCAACGCCGAAATATATCCAAACAGATAAATCATGGCTCGGTGGTTTACGAGCCACAAAAATGTATCAGGTGTGGAATCTGTGTGCGTTTGACCGAAAAGCACGGTGAGCGATTCGGCTTTACCTATGTTGGCCGAGGATTTGATGTGGAAATTGGAGTTCCCTTCAACAAAGAACTTGAAGAAGGACTGACAGAAACCGCAATTAAGGTGGCACAAGGATGTCCTACCGGTGCGATTTCGTTAAAAGATGAAGAATAAATACCGAATGATGATTAACGATTGAAGATTACTTCAGCACGGAGTATGCGTTAAGCGACATTCTTAAATCAAAATAATGAACAGATATCTTTTGGCAGGATTCCTAATGCTTTTGTGTGTTGTGGCATATGCTCAACCATCTTCCTCCTGGCCCATATTTCGTGGCGACCAGAACCTAAGCGGTGTTTCCGGCAGCCAGATCCCGACCTCACCAAAATTGCAATGGACTTTCGAAACCGGAGATAACATTAAAGGAGCACCTGTTGTGGCAGATGACAAAGTGGTAATTGGCTCCACTGACGGACTGGTCTACTGCATCGACATGGATGGAAAATTGCTTTGGAAATACGATACCGGAAATTCCATAGAAGCTCCGGCCCTGATCCTGGACAATAAGGTATTCATTGGAAACCTGGACGGCTTGTTACTGGCCATCGATTTGACCTCGGGAGAAAAGAGCTGGGAATACGAATGCGAGAACCAGATCATTGGTTCGGCAAACTGGTGGACGACAGGAGGTAAAACCTACATTGTTGTTGGTAGTTATGACTACTATTTGCATTGTGTTGATGCGAAAACCGGAGAAGGAATATGGAAATACGAATCGGATAATTTTATTAACGGAGCAGCGGCATGTTCAAATGGTATAGCCATGTTTGGCGGTTGCGATGGCT
Organism: Draconibacterium sp.; assembly: GCA_041546215.1. Lineage (GTDB taxonomy): Bacteria > Bacteroidota > Bacteroidia > Bacteroidales > Prolixibacteraceae > Draconibacterium. Next base: position 3,049 of record JBFEWU010000316.1, read on the forward strand.
TTTTACACCTGGTTGATATTGTGTCGGGGAAGCTGGTAAAGAAAATTGATGTGGCAACTTATGTTGCAGGTTCAATCGCGGTTGAAGGCGACAATGCTTACATTGGTGATTACGACGGACGTTTTTTTCATGTTGATATCAAAAATGACAAAACAACCTGGGCGTGGGAGGACGAAAAAACAAAACTGCAGTTTATTGCTTCACCGGCACTTTTGGGTGACAAAGTACTAACGGCTAATCACAATAAATTTTTGTATTGTTTCCATAAGAAAAGTGGTGAGAAATTATGGGAGTACAATACCGGGCGACATGTTGAGGCATCGCCGGTAATCATAAAAGATAAGGTAATTGTGGCCAATATGCGTGGCGATCTGGCCATTGTGAACCTTTCAGATGGGAAACCTGTTTGGTCTTACGAAATCGGAAGCCAGATCATCAATAATCCGGCCGTTGCCAAGGGTAGAATTTTTGTTGGCGCTTACGATGGAAACCTGTATTGCTTTGGGAAATAAGAGTTAAGCACGAAGGTGCAAAGGCACGAATGGTTCTTTGCCACTCTGCACCTTCGGGGTGAAAAAAAATAAAATGAACATCATACAAATCATACCAGGTTCAGGGGGTAGTTTTTACTGTGGAAACTGCCTGCGCGACAGTAAATATGTCGATGCTTTACGAAGATCCGGGCACCAGGTAATAAAGATTCCCATGTATCTGCCGCTGTTCTCTGACGAACACGATATTACTGATATCCCGATCTTTTATGGGGCAATCAGTACCTATCTGAAGCAGGTTTACCCCATTTTCAGGAAAGTTCCTTCCTGGTTCGACAAATTACTGAATTCAAAACCCATGATGAAGATGGCAGCATCCATGGCTGGCTCAACAAGAGCGAAAGGACTGGAAGATATGACCATTTCGATGCTTCTGGGAGAGCAGGGTGAGCAAAAGGAAGAACTGGAAAAGATGGTGGAATGGATAGCTGAACATTGCAAGCCTGATGTGATTCACATTTCAAATGCGTTGTTATTAGGGCTTGCAAAACGAATTAAGGAGAGAGTGGGAGTACCCGTGGTTTGTTCGTTGCAGGATGAAGATGTTTGGGTGGATGCCATGCAACCACAGTTTCAACAAAAAATCTGGGATTTAATGCACGAACGTGCCCGAGATGTGGATGCGCTGGTTGCGGTTAGTAACTATTTCGCTGACGAGATGAAAGTGCGCATGAACCTGGCCGACCAGAAGGTGCACACGTTTTACCTGGGTGTTGATATCGAAGATTATCCATTTATTCCGGTGAAAGAAAAGCCTCGAAATGTAGGGTACATTTCACGTATGTGTCATAAAGATGGATTTGATATTGTTGTGGATGCTTTTATTGATTTGAAAAAGAAACCGGGTTTTGAGGATGTGAGACTGATTGCAACCGGGGGATTAACGGGTGATGATAAAAAGTTTCTGAAAGAACAAAAACGAAAAATAAAAGACGCGGGTCTGACAATGGATTTCGACATTATCGAGGAGTTTGAAGGCGAAGCCCGTCATCATTTTTTCAAACAGGTTTCCATGGTTTCAGTGCCCGTAAGAGCGGGTGAGGCTTTTGGGATGTACCTGCTGGAATCCATGGCATCCGGAGTTCCGGTTGTACAACCTTCGCTGGGCGCTTTCCCTGAAATTGTTGAGGTTTCCGGAGGAGGTATGAATTATTGGCCTAATACCCCCGGGAAACTTAGTGAAGCCTGGGCCGAACTCTTTAACGATGCGGATAAACTGGATAAATTGAGCAAGGCCGGTTGTGAAGGAACCAGGGAAAATTTCAATATTCATAATCATGCGGAAGAGATTATTGGCTTGTATGAGAATCTGACCCTTCGACTCCGCTCAGGGTGACAGGGTAGGAGTGTTGGGCTAATTGGGCTGTCAGACTGATCGAAACTGATTAGTATTAGTGTTGTCGAGAAGTCACGCTAAGCGGAGTCGAAGCATGGAATTTTTAAAAGAATACTAGTGAAATAAGCACCCTTTGACTCCGCTCAGGGTGACGGTAGTCGAAGCACGGGATTGAAAATAAAGTGTAAATAAATAAAATACCCTTCGACCAGGATAGGGAGAAAGAATCATGAGATTACAACTGAATAACATATCAAAAGGATACGGAGAGCCCGGTAGGCATAGTTTTCGTCCGGTATTAAAAGATTTAAACCTTGAAATAGGGAAAGGTGAAAAAATCGCGATTATCGGGCCCAGTGGCTCGGGAAAAACAACCTTGTTGAACCTGATAGGGGCTCTGGATCTGCCCGATTCAGGAGATGTAATTTTTGATGCTCAAAACATTACCGGCTTTTCCAGAAAGGAATTAGCGAATTTCAGAAACCAACACCTGGGATTTATTTTTCAGTTGCATCACCTCATGCCGCA
>JBFEWU010000147.1:0-11095 GCA_041546215.1 Draconibacterium sp.
ATTTTTTAATACCTCTGTGGCCTTTTTTAAATCATCGTGCATATTATTCTCATATTTCATCCCTGTTCACTTCTTTGTTGGGCATGCATGCTCCCAATACTGTACAATCGACCAGAAGATTGAGGAATTAATTACGTTTAACATTCCTGTCACTTATTTCACCATACAAAGAAATCAATTTTTCTATGTATTTTTCAGGTTGAAATTCAGTTGCCCTCGCTTTCCCTTTCTGAATTAAGGTTTCCCGAAAATTAGTTTCGTTTAAAATTTTTTGAATCTGTTCACCCAATTCCCCGATATTACCGGGCGAGCATAAAACAGCCGCATCTCCGGCCGTTTCAGGCAAGCATGAAACATTGGACGTGATCACCGGGCACCCGCTGGCCATCGATTCAATGACCGGCAATCCAAAACCCTCAAACACTGAAATGTAAATGCTCAAACCTGCCAGTTGATAAATGGCAGCCAGGTCTTCACCCGGAATATTTCTCAAAAAAATTACCTGGTTTTCGATGCCTTCTTTAGCAATATACTTATGAATGTCGTTACAGTACGACGTTGGATTCCCGATAAGTACAAGCGGGATATCTATTTTTTGCTGTTGCAGGGCTTTTAGAATTGAAAGCTGATTTTTGCGTTCTTCAATGGTCCCAACCGATAAAATAAAATCTCTGGGCAGACTATATTTTTCCCGTACGTCCATCGTTTTTGTATCCTTATAAAACAAAGGAGAAATGGCTTGATGAATAACCTCAATTTTTTCCGGTTTCGTTCCAATAAAAGCAATAATATCTTGTTTTGTTTGCTCGCTAATGGCTAAAATCCTTGTGGCTGCCGAACATGCGTATCTAACTTTATTGAAATAAATTGTTCTGTCGAAAGGCTTGTAAAACCGGGGATATCGAATAAATATTAAATCGTGGATGGTTACTACAGAAGGAATTTGTGTTTTATGAATCCCACGGGGCAATTCATTGCTTAGTCCGTGAAATACATTTAGTTTGGCTTTTTCCAGCTCCTTACTTAACTGAAACGTGCGCCAATAGGCTTTTTTCAGATTTGAATAGGATTTTGGAGGAGCTATAATCTGAAACTTATCCTGATTTCCGAGCATTCCAATTTTAGCTTCCGGGGTATATAAAAAATAGTCATTGTCAGCATGGTATTTGCTGAGAGCATTTAGTGTGGTACGACTGTAGTTTCCCAGTCCTGAGGTGTTTAGAAAAGCCCGTTTTGCGTCGAATCCTATTTTCATCGTATTAAAATTGTTTATTTCCACGGATAAGATGCGCCAGGGCCATCTTCCGCAAGCATCTCCTTGGTGTCCTTGGTCCGTTTGCCAACGGATGTTATACTCGTCTGATTTTCGACATTGCTGAGGGCTAAAATACGAAAAAAGGCCGGGTTAAATTGCCCGGCCTTTGTATTTAGTTTTTCATAAAACTTAAACTTCAAAGTCTTTTACTCCCTCAAAATCGAGGGTGGAAAAATAATCTTCAATGGTTTCGGCACGTCGTATTTCAGCCACGTCGCCATTTTCGCGGAGCAGCAATTCAGCCGACTTTAGTTTCCCGTTATAATTAAAACCCATTGAGTGTCCGTGTGCTCCGGCATCATGAATGACCACGATGTCATCCTGTTCAAGTTCCGGCAACATCCGGTCGATGGCAAATTTGTCGTTATTTTCGCACAACGAACCGGTTACATCATATTTTTCGGTGGCAGGTCTATCTTCTTTTCCGGCAACAGTTATGTGGTGGTATGCTCCGTACAAGGCAGGGCGCATGAGATTAACCATACAGGCATCCAGGCCGGCAAAGGATTTATAGGTTTCTTTTATGTGGCGAACTTTTGTTACCAAATATCCGTATGGGCCGGTGATTGCACGCCCCAGTTCGAAGAATATCTTTAAAGGTGCCAGGCCTTTGGATACAATCATTTCGTTGTAAAGTTTTTCAATGCCCGCACTTACATGCTCCAAATCAACTTTTTTATCTTCTGGTTTGTAGGGGATTCCAACACCACCACCCAGGTTGGCGAATTCAATTTTAATGCCTGTTTTTTCGTAAACCTCAATAATCAGCTTGAACAACAGTTCTGCGGTTTCAACAAAATAATTTGGATCCAATTCGTTCGATGCCACCATGGTATGAATACCAAATCGTTTTACCCCTTTTTGTTTCAGAATTCGATAACCCTCAATCATCTGCTCATGGGTGAAACCATATTTTGCTTCTTCGGGATGACCAATAATGAGGTTGCCCTGTTTTAAATCACCGGGATTGTAACGCATGCAAATGGTTTCAGGCAAACCCACATGTTTCTCCACAAAATCGATGTGCGAAATATCATCGAGGTTTATGATGGCTCCCAGGTCTTTTGCCAGTTGGAATTCGTATGCAGGCGTATCGTTGGAAGTCAGCATAATTTCATCACCACTCATCCCGATGCGCTTTGCCAGCTCGAGCTCGGCAATCGAACTGCAGTCTATGCCAAATCCTTCTTCACGAAGAACTTTCATTAAATATGGATTTGGAGCAGATTTAATGGCATAATACTCTTTAAAGCCCTCGTTCCACGAAAATGCATTTTTAAAATAACGTGCATTCTCACGAATTGCTTTTTCGTCGTATATGTGAAATGGAGTTGGGTGCTTTTCAATTATACTTTCCAGCTGCTCTTTACTGAATGGTAATTTTTTATCTGACATGTTGTATCTTATTTTAATACGGACTACAAATCTACGATTTCTATCTGATTTTATAGAATCGGTCTAAATAGAGAAGTTGTGAATTAACTGGAAATTTACACTACTAAGCACCAATAAAATGCATGGCTGCCTTTATTCCATCGGCGGCACTGGAAATAATGCCGCCTGCATAACCACTGCCTTCGCCAATGATGTATAAATTGTTGAAGTTTTCGACCAGGCCATTTCGTTCTCGAATAACCTGGATTGGCGATGACGTTTTACTTTCGAAACCCAGGAGATTTCCACTTTCGAAGCCACGTATTTTTCGGGTAAAATCCACTAAGCCGGCTTGCATCGATCGAACAAGCGGCGAGGGAATCAACTCCCATAGCGGTGCAGGGGTAAGCCCCAGAGGGTAACTGCTGCTAAGTTTTGTGTCTGATAATTTTTGAGACAGGAAATTGCCAATGGAACATGATGGTGCCGAATAATTATGAGAATAGTTGTAAAATATTTCTTCAAGTTTTTGCAGATGATTGATTGCATCGACCGGTGAAACGGTTTTTCCAGCCAGTTCGTCGGGGTGAATACCGGCCACACATGCGGCATTGGCAAAATCTCCATTACGCTGATAAAAGCTCATGCCGTTAACAATGTTGGTATTTTCATAAGCAGCAGCCGGAACAACGGTTCCTCCCGGGCACATGCAAAATGAAAATACCTGGTGCTTGCCGTCGGCTGGTGAAGTCAGACGGTACTCGGCAGCTTTTACGCCAGGTAACTTCGCACGTCCCCATTGCGCCTTATTAATGATTTCCTGTGGGTGTTCCATACGGCTTCCGATGGCAAAGTTTTTTGTGCGGAAAGGAACACCATTCCCAATGAGCATCTTATAGGTTTCAAATGCCGAATGGCCGGGAGCAATAAAAAGGGCATCGGCTTGCAGCACTCCTCTTGAGGTGCGTACTTCTTTTATTTTCGACCTGGCTACCACAATGTTTTCCAACATGGTTTCAAATAGAAATTCTCCACCCAGTTTCTGAAATTCGATGCGTAAATTTTTCACAATTCTTCGCAAATTATCCGTTCCCAAATGCGGATGAGCCATGTACATGATCTCTTCGGGTGCTCCGGCTTCAACGTAGCTCGATAGGATGAAGTTCTTTTCTGCCGAAATTCGTTTCGAGCGCGAAGTGAGTTTACCATCCGAAAAAGTTCCGGCTCCACCTTCACCAAAGGCGTAATTATTTTGCGGATCAAAATCGCCGCCTCGTTCAAAGTTTAAAATCGATTGACTTCTTTTTTTAACTTCTGAGCCACGTTCGATTAAAGTAACCTGGAATCCGGCTTTTTGCAGGGTAAGTGCATTAAAAAAACCGGCAGGGCCACTGCCAACGACCACAATTTTCTGACTGCGGTTTTTGTAGGGAATCAGCAACTCTTCGTGAACGATTTTTTCACCAGATTTAATCTCGGGAGAAGTCACAACAGCTTTTACCAACCAAAAGATATTCGATTTTTTACGGGCATCAAGGCTTTTGTTTTCGATCCGGAAATCGAAATCTTTTATACCAAGTTCTTTTGAAATCTTGTTTCGAAGAAATTCATTGGAGTAATCGCTCGGTAATTTCAGTGTTATCGTTTTATGTCCCATGCGCTTTAATTACGCGTTAAATGTACGGAATACAGGTAGGATTCAAAAACCGATCCGGAAAAACAGAAAAAGATTGTAACGATTTGAGAATTTGAGCGTCCCATAACACAAAGAAGCTTGCAGGTTTTGATGCCTTAAAAATCTGCAAGCCGGCAAAGTGGCAGGAAAACAGTTTAAAATAAAATTTCACATAATAAAACTGCCTGTTTATCGAAAAAATAGGAGATGTAAACAGGATTTTCCTCAATTTTAACATGCCAGCCTGGAAAAACAGGGAAAACAAAAAACAATGCGAAGCTTTAGCTTCAGAAAACAGTTCAAGCCATGATTAATCTTAACAATGTTCACAAGTCGTATGTGACGGGAAGAAATTCGCTTCACGTTTTAAAAGGAATCGACCTTGAAATCAAAACGGGTGAATTCGTTTCCGTAATGGGATCTTCAGGATCCGGCAAATCGACCTTACTTAATATTCTCGGAATTTTAGATAGTTACGACAAGGGTTCGTATTATTTAAATGGTTCGTTGGTAAAAGATATGTCGGAGAAAAAAGCAGCCCGCCTGAGAAATGAGTTGGTTGGTTTTGTCTTTCAGTCGTTCAACCTCATCTCATTTAAAAATGCCATGGAGAATGTGGCACTACCGCTTTATTACCAGGGCGTACCCCGAAAGAAGCGTAATAAAATTGCGCTGGAATACCTTGACAAAGTAGGTTTGCTGGAGTGGGCTACCCACCTGCCAAACGAAATGTCGGGGGGACAGAAGCAGCGTGTTGCCATTGCCCGTTCGTTGATCTCGCAGCCAAAAATTATTTTTGCCGATGAGCCAACCGGAGCACTTGATACTTCTACGTCGTACGAAGTAATGGAAATTCTGAAAGAAATTAATGAAGATGGAATTACGATTATTTTGGTAACACATGAGCACGACATAGCTGCCATGACCCAAAAAATTGTTCGTTTAAAGGATGGTCGTATCGATGAAATAATCAAAAACGGCGAATTAAAACATTTCCAGCATCAGTACGCAAAGGAACTGGAAACTGCCTAGTCTGGGAGTCCGGTTACTGTCATGTTTTATAGTTTTTTCACTTAAATCTTGAATTCATCATGTTCGACATCGATAAATGGCAGGAAATTCTTGCTACCATCAAAAAAAATAAAATGCGCACTTTCCTTACCGGTTTCAGTGTGGCATGGGGAATTTTTATGTTGATGATTCTTTTGGGCGCCGGAAATGGCTTAAGCAATGGAGTTAGCCAAAACTTTATGCGTGATGCTGTTAATGCCATGTGGTTGTGGAGCGGGCGTACCAGTATCCCATACCAGGGGATGAAAGAAGGACGACAAATTCAATTTACGAACGCTGATTATGAGATATTGAAAGACCTTGAAGGTATTGAGCATACATCGGGGCGTTACTACATTGGAGGAAACATATTTTCCTATGGTAATGAATATGGTGAATATACGGCAGTAACCTGTCATCCTGAGTTGAAGGATGTGGAATCGTTGTCTATCGTTGAAGGACGTTTTATAAACCAGGTAGATATTAATGAAACGCGAAAGACGGTGGTTTTGGGGAAAGATATATACGACGCCTTATTTAAAGATAAGGATGCCATTGGAGAATATGTGCGGGTAAATAATATTCCTTTTAAGGTGGTTGGAATTTGCAGGGAAGGAGGAGGTACCCGACATAGAAATGCTTACATTCCTGTAACTACCGGGCAGAAAGTGTTTAACGGATCTAACCGCCTTCATAATTTTGCACTAACCATTAATGCCGAAACACTGGAAGAAAGCCAGGCCATCGAAGCCCGTGTTCGTGAGACACTGGCCCGTAAGCATAAATTTGATGTAAGTGATGAAGCGGCCATGGGTTCATACAATAAATTAGAAGATGTAATTCAGACCATGAAGATTTTTCAGGCCATTGATATTTTCATTTGGATTATCGGAATCGGAACTTTGATTGCGGGCGTGGTAGGGGTAAGTAATATCATGCTGATTATTGTTAAAGAACGTACCAAAGAAATTGGCATTCGAAAAGCGATTGGAGCAAGCCCTGCATCGGTTATCGGATTGATCCTGCTGGAGGCTGTGCTTATTACCACCATTGCCGGATATATCGGACTGGTCCTGGGTACCGGTCTTATGGAGGGTTTGAATTTTGTTGTTGAACAGCAATATGCAGCTTCTGCGGCCACAAATGGAGGGAACGGAGAAACCTTGTTCCGGAATCCAACAGTGGATTTGGGAGTGGCCATGTCGGCAACTCTGCTGCTGGTAATTGCCGGTGCAATTGCCGGTTATATCCCGGCAAAACGTGCTGCAAAAATTAAACCCATTGAGGCCTTACGCGACGAATAACAGAAACAAAATCAAAAGCAGAAAACCATGTTCGACTTAGATCTTTGGAAAGAAATATTAAGTGCCTTAAAGAAGAACCGTATGCGTAGTTTGATGACTGCATTCGGGGTATTTTGGGGCATCTTTATGCTGATTGTTATGTCGGGTGCCGGTCGTGCTCTGGAAAATGGGGTAATGGATGGCATTAAAGCATTTGCTTCAAATTCAGCTTTCTTCTGGACGGAACGAACCGGTAAACCTTACAAAGGATTTCAGCGTGGACGAAGATGGAGTTATAAGAATACCGATATAAAATATATAAAAGCGAATATCAGCGATGTGGAATATCTTTCGCCTCGTTTGTTTGGTCCCCGAACCTTTGAAGGCGACAATGTCATCCGGGGTAAAAAAACGGGAGCTTTTAATATTTACGGAGATTATCCCGAATTCTTCCACATCGATCCCTGGATCCCGCTTCAGGGACGTTTGATCAACCAGATTGATATACAGCATTCGCGGAAAGTAGTGAACATTGGCGAGCGTGTACTTGAAGTCATGTTCGAAAAGGATGAAGATCCCATTGGACAATACCTGAAAATTAATGGCGTGTATTTCCAGGTTGTTGGAGTAATAAAAGGCGAGACGCGAGTAAATATTGGTGGTGGACGAAAAACGGAAACTATAATTATGCCATTTACAACCATGCAAAGAACCTTTAATATGGGCGACGATGTACACTTTTTCTCCGTTACTTCTGTTCCGGGAGTTCCGGTAAGTAAAGTAGAATCCCGCTTAAAAGAATTGCTAAAAGAAAGACACAGCATTGCCCCTGACGATCAGCAGGCGGTTGGTTCATTCAACATTGAAGTGGAATGGAAAAAATATATGGGACTATTTACCGGCATACAGGTTTTAACCTGGATCGTAGGAATAGGAACATTACTCGCGGGAGTAATTGGAGTGAGTAACATAATGCTGGTAATCATTAAGGAACGTACCCAGGAAATTGGCATCCAGCGCGCAATCGGAGCAACACCAGGGAAAGTTATACTACACATCGTTACCGAAAGTGTATTTCTTACGGTGATTGCCGGATACATTGGTTTGGCTATGGGCGTTGGTCTTCTCGAATTATTAAACATACTACTGGAAATGAATGCGGGTGGTGGTGGAGATGTCTTCTTCCGCCGTCCGGAAGTAAGTTTCCAAATGGCTGTAGGAGCACTGTCGGTACTGGTGGTTTCGGGGGTTTTTGCCGGCTTGATTCCTGCGCGCCGGGCAGTTAGCATTAAGCCAATTGACGCCCTGCGTGATGAAGGTATTTGACTGGAGGGAAGATTGGGAAAAGGTATAATAAACCATGAAAAATAAACGATATCAAAAAACAATAAAGCAAAGTAGCCATGAAAAAAGGATTTAGAATTTTAGGAATTGTAATTTTGATTGGAGCGTTTGGAGGAACCTTGTTCTTCCTTTACAACAAATCAAAAAAGAAAGAAGACATTTATGAAAACAAGAAGCCGTTTTACAGTGATGTGGTAATGAAGACGGTTGCGACCGGGTCAGTTGTTCCGCGTTTCGAGATTGAAATTGTGCCTCAGGTTTCAGGAATTATTGATGAATTATTTGTTGAAGCCGGAGATAAAATTACCAAAGGGCAGGTGCTTGCACGCATTAAAATTATACCTGACATGGTAACTTTAAACAGTGCTGAAACGCGTATGAACAGGGCAAAAATTAGTTTCGAGGATGCCAGGATCGATTACGATCGACAGCAGAAACTATTCGATAAGAATGTAATCTCGTATGAAGAGTTTAAATCAGCTAAAGTTGCATACGATTCGGCGAAGGAAGAATTAACCGCCGCCGAGAATAATTTAGAGTTAATTAAAAACGGAGTAACCAAAAAGGCTGCAACGGCCACAAATACACTGGTCCGTTCAACCATCGATGGGATGGTATTGGATGTGCCGGTTGAAGAGGGAAATTCGGTTATCCAGGCAAATACTTTTAATGCCGGAACTACGATTGCAGCAGTTGCCGACATGAAAGACATTATTTTTGAAGGCAACGTGGATGAAACCGAAGTCGGAAAAATTAAAGAAGGAATGCCCATTGAATTGGAAATTGGAGCCATTGATGACGAGAAATTTGCGGCAGTTTTAGAGTACATATCCCCCAAAGGTGTGGAAGAAAACGGAGCCATTCAGTTTGAAATTAAAGCCAATGTGCACTTAAAAGAAGGCCAGTTTATCCGTGCCGGCTATAGTGCCAATGCCAACATTGTTCTGGAGAAAAAAGACAGTGTTATGGTAATTCCCGAAGGATTGCTGAGGTTTGAAAACGACTCGTCGTTTGTGGAAGTGAATACGGGAAATGAGGAGGAAGCAAATTACGAGAAACGTTTTGTACAAACCGGCTTGTCTGACGGCATAAATATTGAAATTACCGAAGGATTGAACCTGGAGGATAAAGTTAAAGGCGAAAAAATTGATCCCAAAAAGTTGAAAGAAGGCCAAGGTAACAAAGGATAGAGTTAGGTAGTTCTGTAAGCTTTATGTAAATTAGTCGAAACAAAAAACAATATAAAAATGAATAATCTTTTAACCTTAATTTTTGGGGTATTATTAGTGGCAAGTGCAACAAATTCAAAAGCTCAGAATATTTGGGACTTACAGAAGTGTATCGATTATGCCATCGAAAACAATATTCAGATTAAACAGCAAGAACTAGGTGCCCGCTATGGTGAAAATCAAGTGCAACAAGCTAAATCGGACAAGTTGCCGAACCTGAATGCTAATATTGGGAATAATTACAGCTTTGGCCGAAACCTGGTTTATCCTGAAAACACCTATGAAAGTACAAGTTCTGTTGCGCTAAGTGGTTCATTATCTACAAACATGACGATTTACAACGGGAGTATTTTAAATAATATGTTAAGGCAGCGTGAGCTTGATTTGAAGGCTACAATTTTTGACCTTCAAAAAGCAAAGGACGATATTATGCTTGCCATTGCTGCAGGATACCTGGAAATACTTTTTGCGGAAGAACTGGAGTTGGTAACTCAAGCGAATATTGATGTTACAAAACAACAAATTAACCGCACCACACAATTGGTTGAAGCCGGGAGTCTTGCCAGGGGGGCATTGTTAGAAATTGAAGCTCAACTTGCCAGAGAAGAATTGCAACTTGTAAACGATAATAATCGGGTGAAACTGGCTTATTTAAATTTGTACCAGTTATTAGAACTTCCCATAGCCGAAAGTTTTAAGATTAAAAAACCTACTTTGCCCGATATTAAGGCAAATTTAACCATGATGAATGCACTAGATGTATTCAACAGGGCAATGAATCTTCGCCCTGAAATTAAGGCAGCTCAAGTGAGGGTTGAAAGTGCCAACACCCAGTTGGCTATTGCCAGAGGTTATCGTCACCCTACTCTTAGTTTAGGGGCTAATTATAATAACCAGTATTTTGCAACCGACTTATCCGATAATATTGCTTTTGATGAACAATTAAAAAACAATGGAAGATCTGCGATAGGATTAAACCTGAATATTCCAATATTCAATCGAAATCAGGTAAAAAATGGCATTTCCAATGCTACACTTCAGATTGATGATTACAAGTATCGTTTACAAGGGGCTCGAAACGTTTTAAGAAAAGACATTGAACAGGCATTTACAAATGCACTGGCTTCATTTAATCGATTTGAATCTACCGAAAAAGCAGTAAACTCGATGAAAGAAGCTTTCCGTTATACCGAAGAGAAGTTTAATGTTGGAATGGTTAATACGGTGGATTATAACATTAGTAAAAGCCAGTTGACCAACGCGCAGTCAGATTTATTACAAGCCAAATACGAATACATATTCCGTACAAAAATACTTGATTTCTATAACGGTGTTCCTATCACCTTGTAGTTAATCAACGCTTGAACATTGTTTTTTGTGCCCCCGGCCAATGGTCGGGGGTTTTTTCCCGGTAGAGCATCGTATCGGGATGGTTACATTGCCCTGCTGCGGCCTGGGGAAGATGCAAACAAATGACTCTTTTAAATTTAAATGGCAGCCTGGGCTGATTTTGCAAATTCTTTAGGGCTTATTCCATAAAGCTTAACGAATGATTTGGTAAAATAATTGGGATCGTTAAAGCCGGTTTTATAGGCAATCTCACTGATTTTGTAATCGCTGTTTTTTAGGAGAGCGGCGGCCTTCTTTAATCTTGTGTTTCTAATGAATTCTGAAATATTATAGCCCGTTATTGCTTTTATTTTCCGGTAGCACTGTGGTTGACTAAGATTTAAAAGCGTACATAAATCTTCCACGCTAAACGCGCCATTTGTCAAATTTTCGTTCACATAACCCATGGCCGTTTTAATAAATACCTGGTCGTGGG
>JBFEWU010000168.1:0-10087 GCA_041546215.1 Draconibacterium sp.
CAATCTCTGGAAGGCGACAGCGCCCTGAAAACGACCACTTTTTTCATTACAAGGATGACTGCCAACAGCATGGAGAATAACTTTGACTTTACACTGGAAGCAGGTGAAAATACCGATAGCATTGTTGTTTCATTTGTACGAGTTGTTCATGCAGATAAAACTTCAGGACAATTAGGTGCAATAAAGAAAGTCTTTCCAGACGATGCCTGGGGAGTTTATTCATGGGTTAACTATGATCCCAATAAGGTTAGCCGCGAAAAATGTCCTAATATCAAGGGATCTCCAATTATTTTACGTTGGAGCAATCTGGAACCTGAAAATGGTAAATTTGAATTCAAAAAAGAAATCGGAGACAAACTCGAATTACTTGACCAAAACGATTTTAACACTTTTCTGATGGTTTGGGTTGCATTTGCAACAAGTAAGGTAACCGAAACCGATACTACCTGGGCTTTCACTCCAAAGTGGCTCTTTCAAAATGGAGTGCCCTTGGTTGAGTTCCCAGAAACCATTAATCCCCTTGGAGTGAGTACCACTCGCTATTTTCCCTATTATTTCGATGAAGATTATAAATTTTTCTTTCATCGAATGATCGACTCTCTTGGAAACTATATTTGCAACCTGCCTCCACATCTTAAAGACAGAATTCTTTTTTTGCAATCAGCAGAAGGTTCCACTGGTGACGGCGGACCATACAAGGGTGAACCCATAAATTCTATTTATGATATAACGAAAGAACAATGGAGTTCTTTTCGCATTGAAACATGGGAAAAGTACAAATCGGCCTTCACCAGAGATGGTGAACTGCAACTTCCGCTATTAACCAATTACGACTCCAATGAAGAAGAACAATACAATTGGATGCTTGATAGCCTGCCAAAAGCGCTGGGCTTAAAAAACGGGATGTTTTCACATGGATACCACATCAGTGATGCACAGGAACGACTCGCCAACTTTATTGATTTTCGGAACACTGTGGAAGCAAGAGGTAAAACATTTTTTGCCCGGGGAGAACAGGATGCTGAATGGAAAACATACGGTTGGAGTACTCAAAATCCAAAACAGGGCTTTTATTGGTCGGCATTGTATGCAACCCATTGCGGACTGACGATGTGGAACCTTCCCTGGGAAGCGTGCCAGGGAGATACTTATGCCGATGCTATTAAGCTTTTCAACCGATATGCTGCGCAAACCACACCCAATACGGCAAAAGGAGCTTTCTGTGCTTTGAGGCGCGGACTGGATGCTTCCGATACAGAGACTTTCCCGGAAAATATTTATGGGATAGCTGAAAAATCAAATACGCAACGATACATTGACATTGCTAGCACATTTAGCGAATTTGGGGCCAGACAGGGTGATCCGGAAAAAGCAACAGGAGGCGGTATGGTGAATCGTAAACGACAGGATTACAACGATGTTGGATGGAAAATACTTACAACAAATTATCAGCGCCATATTACACAAATCGATCCGGAAGAAACAAGTGTGGCCTGGTGGCAGGTTGATACTTCGGTTTACGGGCGCTTTGCGCGTGGTTTTGATTCAGCAAATGGAAAAGATAGTATGTTTTTTGATTTGAATGATCGATTTTTTGGAAATCAATATCAAAATAGCCAAGGTGCAATTATTTTGGAAGTAACCTACCTCGACAGTGATTCAGGTAGCTGGAAGCTTATTTATGATGCTAAAGGCGACTCAATGAAAGTTGCAATGGAAGTTACAAATACAGGACAGGGAGGCTGGATTACAAAACGAGTTAGCTTGAAAGATGCAAATTTGGAGAACAAGGGAAGTCGTGATGCAGATTTTATTTTGGTAAATACCGGTGGAACAAATTGCCGTTTTCATATGATTGCAATTGATAAAATCGGTCAATCGGACTTTCCTGTTGAAATTACATCTCGTACAACATATAAAAATATTTCTTGGCAATTTCCAGGAGACACACTTCAGGCATGGCAATATGATTACATATTGGAAACTTTGGGTGATACACTTTTTAGCAGGGATGTTAATCAAACTATTGGAATATACGGCTGTAATGATACAACTGGATTTAATATCCGTTACTATGCTGATGCGCATGAATTTAATGATGCAGCTCAATTTAAATGGAATACTACTGCTGAAACCTTCCAGAAAAACGGGCAGTGGATGGAATACACAGTTGAATTTGAAACCAATGAACCCTATCAATTGATAGTAAGAGCCAGGAACAATGTAAATGCCAACTTAAAATTAAGCATTTTTAATCCGGACAGGGAATTGGTTTTTTATAAAGATGTTAGCCTGGAGAATGATTTTGAAAACCTTGGAGGAGGAAACGGACAGACCAACTGGTATATATCAACCTTTGCCTTAACTGATTTGTGGGGGGCATATATTGTCCGCTTTGATTGGTATGATCAGGTTGGGGAACCCGGGGTATTTGGGGCTTTTTCATTTAAAGAATCAAATTTGGATATAACACCCCCTGAATGGTATTTTGTAAGTATTGGGAATATTGACCGGGGGACAGATGTGGTTGTTATGACCACAGAAGAGGCAATGGTTTATTTGGTACCTGAAGAAACTGCAAACGAACAGGATTCGATAGAACAAGCAGCCCTTGCAGAAACCGGGGTGAATGCCTATGCTCAGGGAAAACTAAGCACCTCGGGATTAGCAGCAGGGGAATATGTTGTATATGCAATTGATAATTCAGGCAATATATCAGTAGCGAGCAGGTTAATAATAATCCAAAACCCGGTGAGTACAAATATTGTTCTCAATATTCCTGAGATTAAAGTAACTTATAACTCCGCTATCGAAAAAATAACCATAAAAAGTACCAGCGAACTCCGCCAGGTTAATGTTTATAATATGGAAGGTAAACAAGTAGCAAGCAAAAACCTAAGCGGGAATTCCTGTGGCCTTAATGCCAGCGGATTATATTCCGGTATTTACCTGGTACAGGTTTATGATAGACAACAAAATATGGAACAAACAAAAATACTTATTCAGTAATCGTTTAATTCTTTAATTGGATATTCTACAACAAGCCGAACGTTAAGAAAAAGATCTATTCACTTTTATTTTTGTCAATCCTGACAAAGTTAAAAACGCTTCAATTCCTCACAATCCCCGCCCTGCAAAATGTACTTTATTAGCCAGTATTTTCTTTTTTCTCCCCCCCATCTGCTCCAACTTCAATCTGTGTAACTTGACGAAGGCTAATAGTAACTGTAGTAAATAAGATTACAAAAGTTTAAAAGATTGATTTCATATTAATATTTTTTACTGGTTGCAACGGCAGTCTGTAAAAAACCCCGTTGCGTTTTGGTTATATAGTTTTGTTTTACAAAATTCAGGTTCAAAAGTGCATTCTTGGTTCCGTCAACACCTGGTTCAGATTCGGCATTGCATGCCATCAGAACCTTATTTTTTGTAGCCAGTTTTTACTGAAGTTATTTATTGAAAACATATTTTATTCCTTCAGCATAAGAGACTGGATAAGTGTTTTCGTAATCGCTATTCGTATATTCCTTTGATTCAAACTGCAACCATTCATAATTTGCGTCCTTAATCAGATCTATCAGTTTGATGCATTTCGCACGATCATTACTTGTGGAAAATGAATAATGCAGTTTTTTATTCGATTGATTTACTGAAATATTATCTTTTTCAATTAAGTTTATTATGGCAGATGCATATTTGGGAGAAGGATCCGTGACTATAAAGTTATCAAATACGGCAGTTTCCTGATTTTCAATAAAAAGAGCCATAAGAACTAATCCACCTTCACTACCTTTTCCAATAAATGTTCTTGTATAATTATTGGTGTATTTAAGGTCAACATATGATGCCATATTTTTATAAACTTTATATTGGTCTTGAAATGTTTCTGGTTCAGCATCAAAGTCGGGAATGTTTTCTAAACTAACAACCAATGCATCAAATCCCTCAATCTGTTGGACACCATTAATTACCTTTTCAAATTCGTCAGTTGCAAGTTTAAAATGTTGTTCTGTAAAATCTATTAAATAAATTGCTGGCAAATCCTTATTAGTTGCATATGAGTCAGGCAAATAAATTTTACCTTTTGTGTTTGTTCCGTTTGATGAGAACGTAAAAGTCTCTATTCTTGATATGGAAGCGGTTTCATCATCTCTTTCACTTGAAAATGAAAGTACTCCAAATATCAATATTAGAATCCCAATCTTAAATGTCATTTTTGTTTCCATAATCTCATTTTTTTAATTGGCTACAACGGTAGGTAAATGTCCCAGAGCTATAGCTAAATTATTGATTAACTTTTCAGGTGGTTGAATTTCATAACCAAAATGTTTTGACACCTTAATACACTTAACCCTCCCAATGAGTGCCCCACGTATGTGCGAATTGGAACGGTTGGGTAGTTTTTATTTATATAAGGTATTAGCTCCCTCTCAATAAAATCAAGAAATTTATCACCTTCGCCGGATTCAAAATATAAAGTGTCGTCCACAGATAAATTAAGGTCTGTATGCGAAGGAACTAAATCCCGAAGCCGGTTTGTATTTGGAATGGCAACAACAATCATCTCTGGCAATGGGGTACTAAAATTGGCACTCCCGAGTTTTTTAGTTATTCCAGTTACCGAATAAAAGTTACTGGAACCATCTAGTAAATACAAAACTGGATATTTCCCATTTTTATTTTCGCTTTTGAAATTTTCAGGAACATGTATCCATATTTTACGTGTTTCTCCCAGAATGTTAGAGTAAATACTATCAATATGACCTATTATAATTGGCGTTGATTGTTTTACACAATCTTACTTATTTTCATAAGTATAGCAATTAAAAAGGCTGAAAACAACCAGTATAAAGAATAAATATTTTTTCATATGCCTAGTTTATTCAATATTGTAACAAACGGTTAGTATATGGCAAGTAGGCGGTTGCGGGCTTCAAACCTGTCAATTTACCACCCAAATTTGATACGGTAAGAACGCTCGAAAACCTCTAAAATCCTTATGAATTAGCCCCATTGAAGGCTGGCCTTTATCATTTGTCAGTAAATCTCATATTCTTTTTAACAGCGTTTACATTTTCCATTGAAGTTAACATTTCCAATAGTTTAAATGAAACATCTAATCCTGTGGCTGGTCCCGTTGAAGTTATAATATTCTCATCTAACACTATATGATTATCTAGAACATTTGCACCATAACTTGCTAGTTGTTTCCTTCTTGCACCTTCTGACAAATCCCATGTAGTTGCGTTCCTTCCTTCCAAAACTCCAGATTTTCCAACTGGTATAGCGGCCGCACATACTGCCGCAATTATCTTCCCATCTTTATTAAACTCTCGTATCAGGTTTAGAAATCGTTCATCAAAGACATCTTCATAATATCCGGCATCTTCAAAACCACCTGGTATTGCTAATGCAGCATAATCTTTTGCATTGATTTTATCAAATTCAATTTCGGGTCGAACATTAAAATTCCATTTGCATTTAATCTCGGGTCTAAGACCTGTTGTTATCATATCAACTGGTTCTTTTCCTAATACTCTACTCCAACCCATAACATCAGTGAATACACCAGCTTCATATTCTTCAAATCCTTGTGCAAGAAATAATAATACTTTTTTATTCATCTCATTTTGTTTTGTTCCAATTTATATTCTCAAATCCATGTTGATTTTAAAACATTTTGACTTTGATAATCAGAAATTCCGTGTCGTATAAATCCCAATAATTTATAATCCTTGAATTTACTGCTATTTCGGCTATTATTCTTATACATTGTTGTGTTTTCGTGCCTTCCATTATCCTCAATGGATGGTCTCATTATGCAATTTGTAGAATCGAATAAACAACTGCTCCCATACCCCAGTATAGAAAAAATCCCCAATAGTAAGTATAGTATGCAGGCCAGCCACATGATGGATAGGTGTATTCCTTTTCCATTATCCAAAAAACAACGCTAAAATAAACTGAAATGAACCCTAAAGCTATCCATATAAAATAACCCCACTGTTGACCAATAAATACACCTAAATTCCCAAAAATAAAAAGTGGAAATATGATTAACCATTCAGCCCATGCAAATGCAAGAGCAGATTTAAAATGAGTTTTATCCCGCCAATTCTCACCATCCCCGATTAACAAATCTTTTGCTTTTTGACTTTGCGGTTTTAAGAGCATTATCAATGTGCTTTTTATAGCCGGGCAATGTGCCTGGAGGCTTCCTTTTTTGTGTTGAGTGAGATCAGCTGGAAGTTTTACTTCTTTCTGTATTGTTCGCTTTTTGTTCTTTAGTGCTTAATAATCTATGAAAGCAAGAGCTTTAAACTTTTTTAAAAAGGTGTTAAGATTAAAATTGATAGTTTCTAATATATCAACATTCCTTAGAATCATTCCATGAAGCCTTCGTTTTACTTTTTAAAATATCTTGAATCGTTGGGTTATTTTCAAACCTAATACAAACTACCTTTTGAAGGATAATGTTTTCACAAGTAAGTAATATTTGAGGTTTGACAGACAAGGCATTTTTTATGTAAAATTAATTATCGAATTGATATTTACAAAGATTACGGTTATTTTGAAATCCATCCATCGGTTCCCCTGGGAGACTGGATGTATGGACGAGCATCAATTAACAAACAGATGATATCTACTCATACCAATAGCTTCATGAAAGCCATTTACAAACTGCTGACAGCCTACATTCCTATCCGGAAAGTTATCGATGAAGCTCATCTTATTGGCTCCTGGTAACAGGTTGTAGAGTTTTTACTGGTTGATATCTCAAAATTAATGCAGGAGATAAAGCTCGCCTACCTCTGAACTCCTTATGAATTACACACATTATGTATATCCAGCATGAGCATGTGCACACGAATTCAAAGCTCTGAACAAATGTGCAAAATACAAATTACAGAAAAATACTATTTTATCCGTTCAGCGCTTCGGCGCCACCGACAATCTCAAGAATTTCACCTGTAATTGTGGCCTGGCGGGCTTTGTTGTATTGCAACGACAGTTCGTTTAGCAAGTCACTTGCATTGTCGGTTGCCTGGTGCATGGCCGTCATACGGGCTCCGTGCTCGGCGGCATGAGAATCCAATAAGGCTTTGTAGAACTGAATCTTTAAGGAACGTGGAATCAATTCCTGGATAATGTGCTCCTTTGAAGGTTCATAAATAAAGTCGAAGTTGGTGCCTTCATCATTGCCTTCTTCCATTTCCACCGGTAGAAATTGCTCGGTGGTCTGCACCTGAACCGCTGCATTCTTAAACTGGTTATAAACCAGCTCAATCCTGTCGTAATGCCCATCTTCAAAAGCTTTCATGGCCTCTTCGGCGAGCGATGCTGCATTTTCAAAGGTAAGCGAATCGAATACTTCATTTTCCTGGGCAACAACAGGATAGGCACGGTGTTTTAATTGCCGGCCACCTTGTT
Organism: Draconibacterium sp.; assembly: GCA_041546215.1. GTDB lineage: Bacteria > Bacteroidota > Bacteroidia > Bacteroidales > Prolixibacteraceae > Draconibacterium. Next base: position 7,432 of record JBFEWU010000168.1, read on the forward strand.
TTCCAATGCTCCAAAAATCAACCTTCCCTTTTTTGAGCTGTCGTGCGTATTTGGTGTTAACCAGTTCAATAGCCTTTTTGGAGATGTTGGCATTAAAACCGCCGCACAATCCACGATTCGATGTTACCAGCACAATAAGTACCCGCTTCGGTTCGCGATCCTGGGTATAAACCGAATCTTCCACGTTTTCGAGGCTGGCACTCAGCGATGCTAATATCTGGTGCAATTTATCGGCATAGGGCCGGATTTGCATAATGGCATCCTGTGCTTTTTTAAGCTTGGCAGCCGAAACCATTTTCATGGCACTGGTTACCTGTCGTGTGGTTTTTACCGATGCGATTCTTGTTCGTATTTCTTTTAATCCAGCCATGCATTATTGTTTGAATGTTGGAATATTAGAATAGTAGTGGATTTGAATTTGTTCATCCCAATATTCTAATCATTATTTAAATTTCTCTGCAGTTTCTCCAGCTACTTTGCGAATGGTATCCTCAATTTCAGGTGTAAGCTTTCCGGCTTTTAATTCATCCAGAACCGGGCGGTGCGACATTTCCATTGCTTCCAGGAAATCGGCTTCAAATTCTTTTACCTTTTCAACCGGTACATCGCGCAATAATTCTTTCGTTCCGCAGTAAATAATGGCAGCCTGATGCTCTATTCTTACCGGCGAATATTGTCCTTGTTTCAAAATCTCAACATTCTTACGTCCCTTGTCCAGTACGCGCATGGTTGCTGCATCAAGGTCGGAACCAAACTTGGCGAAAGCCTCCAGCTCACGGAATTGCGCCTGGTCGAGTTTTAGTGTACCCGAAATCTTTTTCATGGACTTTATTTGCGCATTACCCCCGACACGCGATACCGAGATACCCACATTGATTGCCGGGCGAATACCGGCATTAAATAAGTTCGATTCGAGGAAAATCTGACCATCGGTAATCGATATTACGTTGGTAGGTATATACGCCGAAACGTCGCCAGCCTGTGTTTCAATGATCGGAAGGGCAGTTAATGAACCTCCGCCTTTTACCTTATCTTTCAGGCAATCGGGAAGGTCGTTCATGTTTTTAGCAATCTCGTCTGAATCAATTACTTTCGCCGCACGTTCCAAGAGGCGCGAGTGCAGGTAGAATACATCCCCGGGGTATGCTTCACGGCCCGGCGGACGACGAAGGAGCAATGAAACTTCGCGGTATGAAACGGCTTGCTTCGAAAGATCGTCGTAAATAATCAGGGCATGGCGGCCTGTGTCACGGAAAAATTCGCCAATGGCTGCACCGGCATAAGGCGCATAAAACTGCAATGCCGCAGGATCGGCTGCCGTTGCCGAAACAATAACGGAATAGTCCATTGCACCGGCTTTTTCAAGGGTAGCAGCAATGTTTGCAACCGTGGACCCTTTTTGTCCGACAGCAACATATATACAGTAAACCGGAGTTCCTTTTTCAAAGTTTTCGCGTTGGTTGATTATGGTATCAATGGCCACGGCCGTTTTACCGGTCTGGCGGTCACCAATAATTAACTCACGTTGTCCGCGACCGATGGGAATCATGGCATCGACTGCCTTCAACCCGGTTTGCAGGGGTTGGGTTACCGGCTGGCGGTATATTACGCCGGGCGCTTTACGTTCCAATGGCATCTCAAAAAGTTCTCCCGAAACCGCTCCTTTCCCGTCGATTGCTTCACCAATGGTGTTCACCACGCGGCCCAGCAGGCCTTCGCCAACATCGATTGATGCAATGCGGCGTAAACGTTTTACCGTGTCACCTTCCTTAATCTCTTCCGAAGGTCCTAAAAGCACTACACCAACATTGTCTTCTTCAAGGTTCAGTACAATTCCTTTCATTCCACCATCGAACTCAATCATTTCGTTTGCTTCGACGTTTGAAAGGCCATAAATACGTGCAATGCCATCACCAACTTGCAATACGGTGCCAACTTCTTCCAGTTCGGCTTCCGACTTAAATCCTTCTAATTGTTGTTTCAGAATTGCAGATACTTCAGCAGGTTTTATATTAGCCATGTTCTATTATTTTTTGCTTATCGTTCGTTTATACTTCAGTTTCTAAAAGGCTTTGCTTAATTTTTTTCAATTGCGTTGCCACACTGGCATCATATTGTTTGTCGTCGAGGCGCAAAACCAAACCTCCTAATATCTCGGGATTTACTTTGCTTGAAAGCTCGATGGTTGCATCCAGCTCTTTGCTCAGTAAATCCTGAATTTTATTTATGATATCGGCACTTACCTCCGAAGCAGTTGTTAAAATGGCCGATTTAATATTCTGGTCCTTCCGGGTTAAGTCCAGGAAATTTCTGCAAATACCCGGAATATGATCTTCGCGTTTGTTTTTGGTGATCAGCAGCAGGAAATTAAGGCTTAGCCCGTGAACTTTTCCTTCGAAAATGGTTTTTAATAATGCCGCTTTTTTTGATGTTTTCACAACGGGACTTTCCAAAAGAAGAATGAAATCGGCAGACTCTGTACAAACTTCCAAAATCGATTCAATATCGGCTTTTAGTTGGTTGAGCAGGTTCTTTTCTTTTGCCGTTTCAAAGAAAGCTTTAGCGTAACGTACTGTTATTGCACTTTGATCCATACCTTTAGTTCAGCTTAATATCATCGATTAAACCATCCACCATTTTCTCTTGCTCGCCAGAA
>JBFEWU010000246.1:0-7352 GCA_041546215.1 Draconibacterium sp.
AATACTGTATTCCCTTCAGGTGTTGATCGTCCTTTCCTGTACTTGGAAACAAAGCCAAAATTGGCTTTACCAATAAGTGAACCATCCGGTTTATAGGCTTCCGGCGGGGAGTCAATCCATCCGCCACCGGTAACAAAACCACCAGTAGGATCATAAACTACAAAATAGTTATACATATCAGAAACTAATTCACATCCATCATTAATTGAAACTTTTACCGAATAAACTCCCGCAGAATCATAGACATGAGGCCTTTCAAAAACAGCAGGCGGATCATCAACAACCATTGAATTGCCATCTCCCCAATCAATTTCAGCACGGATAACATTTTCTTCAATGTCAAAATATTCCACATCAAGTGTGACTTGTGTATTGACCACAATTGGATCAATATCCACAGTGGAAATTGATACAATTATAGGTTCAGTATTTTTAACCGTGACAACCTGGAAACAAGTTGCTGCATTAGCAGCAGCATCTTCAGCGGTCCATGTTACGGTTGTTTCACCTAATGGGAAAGCGGAAGGAGCATCACTTGTGATTTTTACAGCAGCATCTTCTGTACAGTTATCGGTTGCCGATGCAATTCCAATTTCACCAATATATGAACATCCGGAATTCGTATAAACTTCCATATTTCCCGGACATGTAATCTCCGGAGGATCATTGTCGAATACATAAACGGTTTGTGTACACGTATTGCTAACACCAGCAGCATTTGTCGCCGTCCACCTTACATAAGTTTCCCCCAATCCATAGATATCCGGAGCATCATTATTAACTATGCAATCGTAGCATAAATCTCCATTTTCATCTTTAACCGCGGGCGTACCGATTCCTCCGATGTAACTGCAATTATCATCTGCTTCAACATTCAGGTCTTCGGGACATTCAATTGTGGGCGGAGGGGATGCCATTACCCTTATTATTTGTTCACATGTCCCACTAATATTACCGGACTTATCTTCGGCACTCCATGTGATGAGCGTTTCACCAATTGCATAAGGATCGGATAAAGGGCGGTCATCATATCGGATCCCGGTAATGGTGAGTTCGCAATTATCATACACTTCCGGGACGAGTACGGCAATTGTTGCACTATTTCCGTTATCAGCAACCACTTCAATATCTTCTAGAGGACAGGCCATTACGAATTCGGGAACTTGGTTATCAATAACTTCAATGGACTGGATGCATTCACTGGTAAATCCTAAATTATCAGTAGCGGTCCACGTAACCGTAGTAATTCCTAAAGGGAAATATTCCGGAGCATCAGATGTAATGATCGGAATTCCCCCGGAATCATCGGTGGCCGTTGCCATGCCAATGGGGCCTGAGTAAGTACAATTTACGTTGGCATTAAATTGTTGGTCACCCGGGCAGGAGGTTATAACCGGAGGTTCATCGGTTGCGTTTATGGTTAATTGAAATGTTTTTTCGGCAAATCCACCGTGTCCATCGTATGCGGATATAAGGATATTATAGGTACCATTGTTAAGTACTGTATTGAGACTCCACGACCAGGTCCCATCTCCATTATCCACAACATCTCCTAAAGTGACATCTAAATATGTATAATCATCGTCTTCATCGGAATAGGTTCCACCATTCACTACAGGTTCAGAATAATCAGATTCCATTTGAGGTTCATTGACATTTATTAATGGATCAATGTTATCATAATCCGGAACAATTTTAAACAGGGTTAATAAAGCCCAGCATGTATTGTGCAGGTAATCACCTCCCCAGCTCCATCCCCAGTATCCTTCTGCTACATTCTGGTTTGCATGATTAATCGTTTCATCATAAAGAACACTATACCAGTCTACTGGCTCACCATCAATGGTTATGGTGTCAGTATCAAAGCATTCCAGACCTCTCATTAAAACATTAAATAACTCCACGTTCTTATCGGTCCACTGTCCGTCAAATCCCTCATCAGGTCTTGGAATTGGCCAGGTAACTTCAATGTAATCCAAAGCATCAGCCACTCTATTCCCCGACTTCAGGCTATCGCCCAAAAATGCCATTTCCATCATCAGGTTGGCTGCATTGGTCATTCTTTCCTTTGGTTCCCAGGTTTCATATACGGTGGCATTCCTGTTTTCAACAAAATCATCCAATCTGGTTTTCAAATAACCAGGCATAGTGCAACCAAATGCTTCAGCAAAACCCAAAGAGCTAACAATATGGCCATTATGAAAGTCCCATTCATCCCATCCTCCATAATCAGGATGTCCGTCAGTTGCAACCTGCATATTGTATAAGTGGTTGACCATTTGTTGTGCGAACTGCAGGTAAGTCAGTCCATCCACCAAAGGGTTATCCGGGTAGTCAATCATCCTGTTTGGCGTTTCGCTGGCACAAATTGCAAACAATGCTGCGGCTGTACCTAATTCCGTCCAGCTATAATCTTTCGTAAATTCATAAACATAAAGATGGGTTCCGTCAGAGTCGTAAATTGGTCTGTCTGCCTGGGAAAATAAATAATCAAAACCCGCTTTAATATATTGACCATAGGGATAATCATCATCAAAAGGGAGGAATCCGTTTATGTAAGCATGCTGGCACAATACCGCAAGTGCCCATCCGGAAGAGGTAACAGGCTCATCAGTTTCCGGATCATAACGGAACGGGGAACCTCCAAATGCTCCATCATCACTGCGTTGCTGCCGTACCAACCACCATAATGCCTGGGCAATCCTCTCTCCATCAGGATTTTCAACAACTTGTAAATTGAAGGTGATTTCCGAGGACTTTCCGTTTCCATCGGTAGCTGTTACCGTTACAGGATAAAATCCTATTTCCAGGGAAGCCGGATTTAGATACCACCTCCATGTTCCGTCAGGGTTTTTGTCAATCTTCCCCAAATTTACATCCAGGGAAACAGTTGATAATTCAGGATGAATAACACGACCCGTGTTTTCCACATCATTTCCTGTTGTAACAGTAACCACATCTTTATCAACATACAATGCAGGGGGTGTTGAATGATCAACACCCGTATACATTTTTGCAAGGAAAGCATCATCATAATTGAAATGCGAATGTATGGGAGACCCGTAGGTTGCACTCCAATCTCCCCCATGGCCGGTAAAAAATAAATCCCCGGATGGTCCCGGTACAATGCTGTGGAGGTCCCCAGTCCCGGGATAATCCCACAATCCCCGTAACCATTTCTTTTTGCCGTTATTATCCAGCATGATCATTACATTGCTGGAACTTAAACCATTGGCACCGACAAAGATATTGCCGTATGGATCCAGTTTAATGTCCTCCCCTCGATCATTCAGGTTATAGCCAAAAAAAGTGCTCCATTCCATGCAATCTGTCGTATTCACATTACTGTTAACTTTTGCAACAAAACAATCGGGACCTAAACCGGGACATGGATTAATAACTCTTTTCGAAAATTTAAAGTTCCTCCAGCTTTCGCCTGTTATATACATCATTCCTGCATCGTCTGCATCAATCGCATAAGACCAGGTAAGCTGGCCACTATAGATTGGATCGTGGAAATTTACCCCAAGGAAAGTGTACCAGAGGAAGTCGCCTGAAATATTCATTTTTAAGGCAAATCCATCGTAATAGTGTCTGTCTGAAGTTTCCCCATGAGCGTGATCAATTGCCGGCACAAGATCACTGGAAATGCCCGGTATATCCATCCTGAAAGGTGCCGTACCTGTTATGTAAACATTATTCCCTTTTACCACGATATCAGATGCCATGGCTGGTCCCGGGCCAAAGAAAGTATGCCATTCATAATTACAGTCGTTATCAAATTTTGCCACAAACGAATTGCCGGGATAAGATCCCGGATTATACGATTTAAGAGGAAGGATAAAATTGCCCGAGCCGTCATCCCAGTTCCAGCTAAGGGTATTAGTCCCCGTAATATATACGTTTCCCGATGCATCAATGTCTATGGCAGTAGAGACATCATTGGAGCTGGTTCTTGTTCCCATTTTGTGCATCTTTAATAAATTTCCGTCATTGTCAAACTTGGCCAGGAATGCCCTGTTTTCTTCATGCCAGATATTCGTTAAATACCAGTTACTTGTTTGACCCACAACAAAGACTTCTCCATCTGAATCTACGGCAATATCCCAACCATAATCGTTTGAGCCTTCATCTCCAATAAAAGTGTACCATTCCAATATTCCCCCGGGATTAAATTTGGCCACAAAAACATCTAACCTGCGGTTGTCATGTATCATCACATTATGTGGATTTACAGGTGCAACAGGCGCCTGATCTGTCATATCCCAATCCGTATCGCTATGCCCGACAATGTAGAGATTACCGTCGCTGTCGCGGTCAAGACCATAAGCTCCGTCAAATAGGGAGCCGCCCTGGAAGGTATGCCAGATTAAATCTCCGGGAACCGGAGCCTGGGCCTTTGATGAAGCGCATGAGAAAATCCATATTATTAAAAACAATAGACCAGGGGGGTGACTGAATAAAGGTTTCATTTGTTTGATTTTTAAGTCACGAGAATTTTAGAAATATAAAAGGAAGAAAGTGAGAATTTAAACGTTAGTTGAGCCCGCAAATTTTTGAAGAAGAATTAAAGCTGAATCTTTAATTTGCCATAAACAATGGTCAGTACATCATTTATCACAACATTTATCACAACACCCATTAAAAGTTACAAATAAATTAAGTGATACGCAAAACAGGTAAATAAAATATTCCAACCCCGTCTGACTGGCCTTTCACGTCCACCGATCCCAATGTGCCATGCAAATGGGATTCGTTCAACAAACAAATTTCTCCTTCGGAGTCCTTCAGGCAATGCAACCCGTTTTTGAAATTTAAGTTTCACGAATAAATACGTTGAATGTGAGCAATTTCCCCACTTCTGTGTTATAAATACCAGAAATTACTTTTAACGCTCAATAATTCAAGAATGTTCCACTTCTTCCATAAAATTCGCTATAAACTCGCTTCTGAGAACAAGCCAATACCTTGGATATGCCATTGGCGAGATATTACTGGTTGTAATCGGGATTTTAATTGCTCTGCAGATAAAAATCAATAGTTAAATAACAATTTATATCACCATGAAATCCGAAGAATTGAGAAAGCTACAGTCGCCCCTGAAAGAAAAATACAGGGACGAACCTGAATCAGCTGTTGTCACACTAACAGCAGTGGGAAATATCGGTGAAGGTGTCTCCTGTAAAGTTGAAACCGGGAAAGTACTTGCCAATGCCGGGCTTCACCCTGCAACAGGAGGCGATGGGTCACAGGTCTGCTCGGGCGATCTGCTACTGGAAGCCCTGGTTGCCTGTGCAGGAGTTACGCTAAGTTCAGTGGCTACAGCCATAGGAATTGAACTTAGAAATGGTGTAGTAAAAGCTGAAGGTGATCTGGATTTTAAAGGAACACTGGGAGTCTCAAAAGAAGTGCCTGTGGGTTTCAAAAGCATTCGCTTATGTTTTGAACTGGATTGCGATGCCGACGAAGACAAAAAGAAAACACTTTTAAAACTCACAGAAAGATATTGCGTGGTGCTGCAAACAATAACTTCGGCAACCCCTGTGGAATCAAAAATTACACCATCCCTGTAAAATAGATCATATGTTAAAACAAAATCAACGAACTTTAAACCGCCCCGAGTACCGGGCAATAAAAATCAAAACAAATGCAATTAAATTTGAGCTGATGGAACAAAGCAGGGCAATTGAGATACCCTGCGTTTCTGCCTTATCCCAATATGCTGCCACTCCATCGAGACCTATTAATCCAATTACCAGGGGAATAACCCCACAGGCAACCAACAATTCCTTGTTTATGCGTTTCCCCCGACTATGAACACGAATTGTCCGGTATATCCCCGCTATGATCAATAAATAGACAAACGCTACTATACTTTCAACAATAATAACAGTTTTGGAATAGGGTTGTGGAACATTTTCGTGGACAAGCGGAATAACTCTTAACACGATAAAAAGTATCGAAATAAGAATGAATCCAATGGCCGGGTACAGAATTTTAGCAAAACCACTTTTTAGTGCCATAATATTTTCTTTTAAAGTGAACCTTACCGGTGAATACAGGTTTACTAAAATTACGAAATTTGCCTTGAAAACGAAAACACTATTCATTGGAAATACATTGGTTTAAGAATAGAATGGAGGGGAAGATCGGAGACAACAGAAATTGATTAATGATTAGTGATTATTGATTAATGTGATCAGGATATTCAGATTTTCGGATTTTCAGACAACCGGAATTGGATGATTAGAATATAGGGGGATTAGAATATTAGAATGGAGGAAAAGGCCGAAGACCGAAGACGGAAGTCCGAAGACAACAAGGAATTGATTAATGATTGATTGAGCAAAATCTTTAAGCATTTGAATATTCTGACATCCAGAAATCTGAAAATCTGAAAATCCTGTTTGTTCTTTGCTCTTTGCTCTATGTTCTATATCAATACCTGCATTCAATTGTAGGATTTAACCATATACTAGAAAATAAATTCCTGTACCGCATCATTATTTATTTCTACCATCTGAAAACCAATCCACTAAATCCTGAAAATACTTTCAACAATATGATTGTCGAATAAAATAAATTACTATTTTTGCAGCCGATTTTATGCAATCTCTGGTTCGTTAACTGTACGAATCATATTGCCAACTATTAAAAAGTAAATAAAATGCAAGATTTAATTAAATTAGTGGAAAACGAATTCGCGGTAGAGAAAGATTACCCAAAATTCGGTGCCGGTGATACAATTACCGTGAGTTACAAAATTAAAGAGGGTAACAAAGAAAGAATCCAGAATTTCCGTGGTGTAGTTATCCAGTTACGTGGAGAAGGATCAACAAAAACTTTTACAATCCGTAAAATGTCAGGAAACATAGGTGTTGAAAGAATTTTCCCACTATATTCTCCTTTTATTGATGGCATTGAAGTGAACAAACATGGTAGTGTACGTCGCAAAAGATTATTCTATTTACGTGGCTTAACCGGTAAAAAAGCCCGTATCAAAGAAAAAAGATTCTAAAAAAGAATTACGATATACAAAAGGCCTCTGTCAAAAACGACAGGGGCCTTTTTATTTGCCCCAAATTCAACTAAACCACTATGCGTTGGAAATACATGGGAGAAAGACGGAAGACACTGAAATTGAGAAATCAGGATTTTCAGATTTTCGGATTTTCGGATCTTCAGACAACAAGACAACGGAAAAGACTGAAGTCCGAAGTCGGAAGACCGAAGAAGCTTGAAGCTCAAAGGAAGAACGAAGACAAAAGAAATTGATTAATCAGGATTTTCAGATTTTCAGATTTTCGGATCTTCAGACAACAAGACAACGGAAGAGACCGAAGTCCGAAGTC
>JBFEWU010000212.1:0-8149 GCA_041546215.1 Draconibacterium sp.
CAGAAAACAAATGCAAGTACTTGAATTTGATACGGTTGTAATAGGAAGTGGCTTAGCAGGTTTATCGGCTGCTTACCACTCTTCAAAATTTGGTTCGGTTGCCATTGCCACAAAATCGCAACTCGATACCAGCAATTCGTATTATGCACAGGGAGGGATTGCAGCTGCCATGGCTCCCGACGACTCACCGGAACAACATGCACAAGATACTTTTGTGACCGGTCGTGGAATTTGTGATCACGACGCGGTTCATATATTGGTTAACGAAGGTAAAGAATGTGTGCAGGAATTGATTGATATGGGAATGCCCTTCGACAAAGAAGGCAACGAATTTGTCCTTGGTCTGGAAGGCGGGCATTCAAGACGCAGAATCTTACACGCTGGCGGAGATGCAACCGGGAAAGAGCTCACATGTTTCAAACTTGATCTCATTAAAAAGCAAAAGAACGTTCAGGCATTTGAGTTTGTTGCTGCGGTTAAATTACTTCATAAAGACGATTGTATTTTTGGAGTACAGGCTTACGATTTCAAAACCAATAAGAATATTATTTTCAAAACAAAAGCAGTGATACTGGCAACCGGTGGTTTATCTCGTGTATTTGCACGCTCAACCAATCCGCACACTGCAACCGGCGATGGAATTGTAATGGCTTACGAAGCCGGCGCCAAACTTGCTGATCTGGAATTTATTCAGTTTCATCCTTCGGCACTTTATCTTCCTGCCAAGGAGGCATATTTAATTAGCGAAGCCGTTCGTGGAGAAGGTGCCTGGCTGCTAAACAAACAAGGCGAACGATTTATGAAAGACATTCATCCACTGGCTGAACTTGCCCCACGCGATGTGGTGGCATACAGTATTTTCCGCCAAATTCAAAAGTCGGATGAAAAGAACATCTACCTTTCGTTAAAACATCTCGACAAAGAAAAAATACGAAACCGATTTCAAAACATCGATAAGCACTTAAAAGGATACGGATTTGACTTAACCGAAGATTTGCTCCCAATTGCTCCTGCTGCACATTATATGGTTGGTGGAGTGCGAACAAACCTGGATGCCGAGACCAATATCTCTGGCTTGTTTGTTTGCGGCGAAGTGGCTTCTACAGGGGTTATGGGGGCCAACCGACTGGCAAGTAACTCGCTGCTGGAATGCCTGGTTTTTGGGAAACGTGCCAGCGAAAAGGCAGCCAAAAGAAAAGTTTCAAACAGCACATTTGAAGTGCCCGAACCCATTCTGCTTCATACTGAAAACGAGAAACTTTTTCTCAGGTATCGGAATGAGTTGGCGAATTTAATGTCAGATAATTTAGGAATCGTCCGGAATAAAAAGTCACTGGAATTTGCATTGGAGCGTTTTAGCGAAATTGCCGAAAAGTTCAGCAATAAAAAGGACGAATATAATTTAATTAAAATCGGAAATGCTGCGAACATTTGCATGCTAATTGCGAAAGCCGCCCTGGTGCGAGAGGAAAGCAGAGGAGGACATATTCGGGAAGATTTTCAAAAAGAAAATCCCGATTTTAAAGTCCACATTATACAACAAAAAAACAAAAACATTCATTTTGAACCCATAAGGAAATAAAACAATGATGAATGAAAAAACATTAAAATCAGCTGAAGTACTTTTTGATCTTGCCTATTCTTTAGACATAGGCGACGGGGATATTACCACAAACAACTTTATTCCACAAGGTGAATTAAAAACGGCACAACTCGTGGCCAAGGCCGATGGAATTATTGCCGGATTACCATTGGTAAAAATGGTTTTCTTACGCTTTGATGAAAACCTGGAATGGCAGGAATTTGTGAGTGATGGGAACTCAGTCAGAAAAGGAGATTTAATTGCTGAATTCGTGGCAAATTACCGGGCATTACTTTCAGGCGAACGTATTGCACTAAACTTTTTACAACGCTTATCGGGCATTGCATCTTCCACAAATCAATATGTCAAGGCAGTGGAAGGAACTAAGGTTCAGATATTAGACACACGAAAAACACTGCCAGGTTATCGACTATTGGACAAATATGCAGTAAGGAAAGGTGGTGCTTCAAATCATCGCATGGGATTACATGATATGGTTATGATTAAAGACAATCATATTCAAATTGCAGGAGGAATTAAACCGGCAGTAGAAGCCATAAAAAATAAAATCCCCGTGAGTGTTAAGATCGAAGTAGAGACAACCAACCTGAATCAGGTTCGGGAAGCTCTGGAAGCAGGTGCAGATAACATTATGCTTGATAATATGGACAATGCCACCATGTCCGAAGCGGTCTCCATCATTGATGGGAAAGCAAAAGTTGAAGCTTCGGGAAATATGAGCCTTGAACGAATTGCGGAGGTAGCAAAAACCGGAGTTGACTACATTTCCATTGGTGCTTTAACTCACTCGGTAAAAGCGCTGGACATAAGTCAACGTATAATCGACTAAATGAACCTGTTAATAGATATAGGCAACACACGCACCAAGTTTTCGGTTTGTAACGGGGACGAAATATTAAGCACTGTTCCTTTGGAAGAGTTTCTGCCATCGCACATCGATGAGTTGCAGCGCGAATACCAAGGACTGAATCGGGTTATCATTTCTTCGGTGAAAGATTATTCTGTGGAGTTAAAGACGGCGCTTCAGAATAAATTTAAGACTTTTATTGAACTGAAACATGATACACCTTTGCCCATTGCAAACTGTTACGAGTCGAAAGAAACCCTGGGGAAAGACCGGATAGCCGCTGTGGTGGGGGCTTACCATCTTTATCCCAAGACCAACGTTTTAATTATCGATGCAGGAACAGCTATTACCTATGATATTTTAACCGCCGAAGGAAAGTATCTGGGCGGAAATATTTCTCCGGGATTGGAAATGCGTTTTAAGGCACTGAACCAATTTACAGGGAAACTACCAAAGATTGAGAAAAAAGAATTTAATAAACCATACGGGAAAACAACCGAGCAGGCCATTCGGGCAGGAGTTCAGAACGGAATAGTATACGAAGTAGATAACACAATTGCCTCATTTAAGGAATTTTATAATAATTTAAAAGTTATTATAACCGGGGGCGACGCCGATTTTTTTGATAACAAATTAAAAAATTCTTTCTTTGTACACTTTAATTTAATCAGCTTGGGTTTAAACCGCATTTTACAACATAATGGGGAGAGTAAGTAGAGTTAGTATTTTTGTCGCCGGGTTATTGTTTTTCCCGGCTGTATTATTTGCGCAATTTAATAACAGCACATCATCGCCATATTCGCGATACGGATTAGGTGATTTGCATTCGACAGCATTTGGTCGTTCAACAGCCATGGGAGGAGCATCTCTTGCCAGCCGTTACAATCTCCAGATAAATTCGGCCAATCCGGCTTCGTATACCGCTATCGATTCGTTAAACTTTCTTTTTGAATTTGGGCTGCAGGGCCATTTTTCAAAATTCGAAACAGAAATCAGCAGTATGAAAACCAACGATGTAAACTTTAATTACTTCGCCATGAGTTTTCGTATCAGCGATAAAATAGCAACCGGGATGGGGCTACAGCCTTATTCAAACGTTGGATACCAGATTCTGGCACAAGATGAACTGGAGGAATCAGGTGTTGTTCAAACGGCTTACTATGGAACCGGCACAATATCTAAAGCCTATTTCGGTCTGGCCATTGAACCCATTAAAAATGTATCGCTTGGTGTGAACATGAATTACCTCTTCGGACAGTTAAACCGAAACTCTGAAGTCGTATTTGAAAATTCCAACATTTATTCCATTCAGCGTTACTCGGAATTGCGGATACGTGATTTTGGATTGGACTTTGGACTACAGGCCACATTGCCTCTTTCCGAAAAAAGGGAAATTACTTTTGCTGCAATTTTTGCCAATCAGCCCAAATTCACCGGCATTTCATCCGATATTATTCAGAAAAATATTTCGTACTACAGTGGCTCGTCAAGTGTTAGCGACCTCGACACGCTGCATTTCAGTGAAGAAGAAAGAGGAAAACTTAAATTTCCCTACACCTTCGGTGGTGGTGTGTCGTATCGGAAAAAGGATATTTATGAAATAAATGTCGACTATTACCACCAGAACTGGTCAAAATCTACCTTCCTGGGAGAAAATAGTGATTTCTTGACAGATTTGAATAAATTTGCCATTGGTGGAGAATGGATTCCCGACAGGTACTCAATCAGAAGTGTAATTAACCGAATAGCTTATCGTGCCGGTATAAGATACGAACAAAGTTACCATGCATTGGGTGGACACCAAATAAATGACTTTGGCATAAGTTTTGGGGTTGGTATACCCATGTACCGTTCAGCATCGACAATGAACATTGGATTTGAACTGGGAAGAAGAGGAACAACAGACCATAATTTAGTTCTTGAAAATTATGCAAAAGTAAATTTTAGCTTGAGCCTGCACGACTTATGGTTTATTCAACGTAAAATTGACTAGAATAAAAGGTGACTAAATAAGAAAAACAAAATAAAACGATTATGAAAACTATTTTACGCATAACACTTTTAATTGCCGCTTTTGCAGCTGTGGGCCTAACGGTTGCACAGGCGCAAAGAGTAGTAAAAGGAACGGTGTACATGGATGGGAAACCGGGTGCCGGAATAAATGTTGAAGTTCACAAGGGTGGAAGCATGATGGTCGGTTTTGACGGGAAGTATGAATTGGAGGCCGATGCCAAGTCGAAATGGATTAAATTCACTTTTATCGACGAAACTAAAAAACTTGAAATTGAAGGAGTGTCGGGTGATGTATTTGATTTTGCATTTACGGGAAAAATTCCTAGTGCTGGCGACAGAAGGGCAGCAGAAGGCAGTGGTGATGTTAACCTGAGTACACTTGAAGAATTGATGAGAGCTCAGGACAAAGCATTCATGAACGAACTTTCGCTGTACACCGAATTTTACAAGCAGGAAGACTACAATTCGGCACAACCCCACTGGGAAAAACTTTATAAGAAATATCCAAAATCTACCCGGAATATATATACACAAGGTGCAAGAATGCTGGAATACCGCATTGAAAATGCTCAAACGGTTGCAGAACGCAATCAATTCATTGACCAGTATATGAAGCTATATGACCAACGTATTAAATACTTTGGAGAGAGAGGTTTTGTTCTGGGCCGTAAAGGAACATCATGGTTAAGATACAAACTGGCTCAAGACCGGGAAAACTCTCCTGAAGGGGAAGAACTGAAAGCCATTCACAAAGCGGGTTACGAATGGTTATCGGAATCAGTTAAGGAACAAGGTTCGCAAACCGAACCTCCTGTTATTTTACTGATGATGCAAACTACTGTTGCCTTATTTAAACTTGGCGAGATGCCGAAAGAACAAGTAGTGCTTAACTACGAAAAATGTATGGAAATTGCCAATTCAATTGTTGAGGCTAACGAAGATGAGAAAAAAGTTGAGCAAACTCAGAATACAGTAATCCCCTTTATTGAGAATGCCTTTGGAAAATCAGGTGCTGCCGATTGCGAAGCCCTGGTAAATATTTTTTCTCCACAATACCAGGAGAACATCGACGATGCAGATTTCATCAAATCAATGTTACGTCGTCTGGGTCGTGCCGGCTGCACTGAAAGTGAACTTTTCGCTCAAGGTACTGAAAGACTGTATGAACTGGATCCATCAGCAGAAGCTGCATTTAACATGGCTCGCCGCTTTCTGAAAAAAGACGATGCCGAGAATGCAAAAAGATACTACAAAATGGCCATGGAACAGGAAACTGACCAGGATCTGCTTTCAACCTATTATTACGAATTTGGATTATTCATCTTTGCAAAAGAAGGTGCTTATTCTGAAGCCCGGTCGTATGCGCGTAAAGCCCTGGACATTAATCCGAATTACTGTGAGGCAAACATGCTAATAGGTAATATTTATGTGGCTTCTTCACAAAAATTCCAGGGAACTGAGCTTGAAAAGTCCGCTGTTTTCTGGTTAGCCTGCGATTATTTCGATAAAGCACGCAGGGGAGAAGATTGTTCAATTGAAGCTTCGGAGTTATCGAGAAAATACCGTAAATACTGGCCGAACAAGGAAGAAGCATTTATGGAAGGCATGCAAGCCGGTTCAACTCATAAAGTAGGAGGTTGGATAAATGAAAGTACAAAAGTTAGATTCTAAGCTCTTTCAATTCATAAAAAATATTCGTATTGCAGTTCTCGTTTTGGGGACTGCAATACTTTTCTTTGCCTGTAAGAGTAACGAAATAGATAAGATACAGGCCTTCACATCTCCCCAGGACTTACCCGTGCTCGAAGCCAATAATTTCGAAACACTTTTCACCGACTCAGGACAAGTTCGATTTTCCTTAAAAGCAAAAAAACTTCTTCGGTTTGAAAACGACGGGAAAGCATATAGTGAATTCCCGCTGGGCATGCAGATTATTAAATACGATGCCCAGAAAAATATTATCTCTACCATTACTTCCGATTACGCAAAGGAATTCGTAAAAGAAAAAAAATGGGAAGCCAAGAACAATGTGGTAGTTACAAATGAAAAAGGCGACTCATTAAAAACTGAACATTTAATTTGGGAGGAAAAAACAGAAAAAATTTACACCGATGAATTCGTAAAAATCATTAGTGACTCGAAAGAAATTACAGGACTTGGATTAACTTCGGATCAAAATATGGCGAATTGGAAAATTAAAAACGTAAAAGGAATAATTTACGTCAACGTCGACAACAAAAATCAAACTTCCCAAAGGCCGGAGGAAATTCGTTCAACTCCGGAACCCGATAACCCGAAACAGCAAAAAACGCAGGCCGTAAAATTTAAATAAATGAATCTTTATTTGCTGATACTGGTAACAATTCTGCTTTCTGCCTTTTTCTCAGGAATGGAAATTGCTTTTGTTTCGGCCAATAAACTTCGCCTTGAACTCGACAAACAATCAGAACCATTTAACTCACGCATATTAAAGTTTGTAACAACCCACGGAGGGCAATACATTGCGACTATGCTGGTAGGCAACAACATTGCGCTGGTAATTTATGGCATCGCATTTGCCGCTTTGCTCGAACCTGTTTTCCAGAGTTACTTTCATTCCGAATCGCTAATTTTATTTCTGCAAACTGTTGTATCCACAATAATCATATTATTCTTTGCTGAGTTTTTACCCAAAACATTGTTTCGTATTTTCCCCAATAACCTGCTGAATTTATTTTCGGTCCCATTGGCATTTTTCTATATTTTATTCTACCCCATCACCAGTTTCTCCATCGGAATTACCAACTCATTATTTAAAGGATTACTTAAAACAGATGTAAACCACCGGAATAGTAATCTGGTTTTTAGCCGGATCGATTTAGATGAATTTGTAAACGAAACGGACAAAACCGGCCTGGAGAAAAAAGAAAATGTTGAAACCGAAATAAAACTTTTTAAAAATGCACTCGATTTCTCAAAAGTGAAGTTGCGTGAGATCATGGTTCCACGCACCGAAATTGAAATGCTTGAAATTGGGGTAACCATTAACGAACTTCGCCAAAAATTTGTTGAAACGGGCTACTCACGAATTCTTTTTTACCGGGAGAACATCGATAATATAATTGGCTATGTGCATTCTTCGGTGCTCTTTCATAACCCCGAAACCATTGAATCGTACATAAAAAAAGTGCTTATTGTTCCTGAAACCATGCCAGCCAATAAATTGCTTAGTACCTTTATCCAGGAACATCGTAGTATTGCCATTGTAGTTGACGAATTTGGTGGAACTTCAGGAATGGTAACCAGTGAAGATATCCTGGAAGAAATTTTTGGAGAGATTGAAGACGAGCACGATACCAAAGATATTATTGAGAAAAAAATAAGTGAGACTGAATTTATATTCTCGGGCCGGACTGAAATTGACTTATTAAATGAGAAATACTTTTTTGAGCTGCCCGAAACGGAAGAATTTGAGACCCTTGCCGGATTTATTCTGTTTCACCACGAAAGTATTCCGAAAATTAATTCGCAAATAAAAATTGGTAAATTCCATTTCAAAATACTGAAAGCCACCAATACAAAAATCGAATTGGTAAAACTTACGCTTTCGACAGAATAACAACCCAGATATTAGATCATTCAAAACCTTCTATTTCAACCCCTTACACAAACGAACACTTGGCTGTTAAAAAAAAAATAAATATGGA
>JBFEWU010000192.1:0-8904 GCA_041546215.1 Draconibacterium sp.
GTGTTGGCATCTTCGAAAAATACATGCGATTTGTAGGAATACGATGGATTTACAAATAATTGAATGGTAGGAACAATATTTATGTGTGCATGAATACCCACGGTAAAACTATGTTCAGGAGCCATACGGAAGGTATTTCCGGCATAGGCCTGTGTTAATCCATCCACATCGGTGGAATCGAACTCTGCTTTTAACCAGGCATAATTGGCATAAAAATCGAGTTGTTTAATAATTGCAGCACGCACATTGACTTCAGCTCCATAAGAAGTAGCCTGCCCACCATCTTTAAATTTCAGGTTGAATTCTCCCGATTCGGGATTAGCTACCCAGGCACTGGTTTGAAAATTTTTGTAGAGTTGGTAAAAACCAGTTACGTCGAAAAATACACGGTCGTATAACGAGGCTTTTAAACCCAGTTCAAAATTGTCGAGGATTTCGGCTTCCAATACCTCTTTTTCTCCGGTTGAGGTGAATTGCAAAACATTCGGCCGTCTTCCGCGTGCGTAGTTGGCAAACACATTTCCATATTCGTTAAAGCGGTATTTTAAACCACCTCGCCAGGTAAATGAGATGGTGTTCTTTGTTAATTCCTGCATGGGGCTCTCGCGGAAAAATACATTGGGAGCATTACCGGTAAACCCTCCAAGAATTGATGGCGATCCTCCTGTCATCATTGCTTCATTGGTGAGTTTGTACCGATCGTAAACGGCACGTACCCCACCCGAAACAAATATTTTACGTGTTAACTGGTAGCTAACATCCATAAAAGCTTCTGCTGCCATGTTGTTGGCTTTGCTATAGCTTTCTTCCTGGTGGTTAGTGGGTAATGGGATGTAAAAGGTAGTATCCAGTTCAGGTACATAATTTGGAATGGCCGGGACAGCTAGCGGCTGCCCGGTGGGATCGACAAGATAACTGTTGTCGGGGCTAAACAAATGAACCAGGTTTTGCTCGTTGGGCGAAAACCAATAGGTTTGATCGGCTTTTTCCCACCAAAAACTTCCCCCCAGCGATCCGTTTAGCCGGCTGTTTTTCGAGAAGTTGCCACGAATCTCCTGGTAAAACTGTTCGGCGTTGGTGTACTCGGCCATGTCGATGGCTGCCGCTGCAGTTCCGTCTCCATCCCATCGCGACGAAGCCTCGTTTTTGCGATATGAGGTAATTGACGACCAGTAAGTATGCTCGTTCACATAGTATTTGTAATTTAATGTGGCGTCAAAAATATTTTTGCCGGTGCCCAGGTTTTCTCCCTGTTCGTGTGAAGCCAGGCCACTAAAAATATCGGTAAGGCCTTCGGTATTTGGAAATTTATTGGGCATAAAAGCGATACCCGGTGTTTCATCTTCCTGGTAGTTAATCACCACATCGAATTTATGGTTGTAACCCGGGCGGAACCGTACCGAAAAACGACCTCCAACAGTTTCTTTTCCCATTAAATCGCCACCAAAAGTATTTTCGATAAAGCCATCGCGGGCTGTATAAATTCCGGCTGCACGTACCGCAAGTTTATCTTCAATTATGGGAAGGTTTATGGCTCCTCGCACTTCCTTTTGTCCGTAATCTCCAAAACCGGCCGTAATTGTTCCTTTCAATTCGTTACCCGGCATTTTACTCACAAAGTGAACTGCTCCGGCCTGTGCTCCCCGGCCAAATAAGGTGTTTTGCGGGCCTTTTAGTACTTCCACGCGTTCCATGTCGTAAAGCTCAATGGCCGCCCCACTTTCGCGGTTTACAGGCACATTGTTGAAGTAGGTAGAGACTCTCGGTTGAGAACTCGGGCTTATTTCATCACTGGTTAATCCACGAATAACAAAGTTGATGCGGTTGGCACCTTGTTCACGGATAATTAAACCCGGCACAAATTCGCCCAGATGACTCAGTTCGGTTATGTTCGAATTTGTAAGCGAATTTTCGCTTATTGAAGATAGGGCTGTGGGAACGTCGAGTATTTGCTGCTCGCGTTTTTGCGAATTCACCACAATCGGTTCCAGATGAATATTATCGGAAGGTAACATTACGTTTTTAACGTTCTGACCAGTTTGAAGGATTATATCGGCAGTATGTGTTTTGTAGCCAATAAAAGACACCCGCACGCGCGCTCTTCCTGTTGTCAGCTGTTCTATCAGGTATTCGCCATCGGCGTTGGTGTTTACCCCCCGGGGAGTTCCGTCGATGGTAACTGTTGCTCCCGGAAGCGGATTATGATCTTCGTCGTATACTGCACCGCGAATAAATACACTTGGTAATTCTTTCGACACGGTTTCCATGTTCCGGTATTTGCGTTTTACCTTTCCGCGTTTTTTGTTTTGAGCAAACGATGGGCTTATAAAAAGTGCAAGGAGGAGAATAGATAGAATAGACTTCATTTTTAGCGTTTTCTTAAGCGTTTTGAGAAATAACGAAAATCTTCATTGAATAATATGTGAAATACAAATTTCGATAAAGTATTTACATAACAATTAAAACCCGAAATGTTTGCATCAAACTATCTTTTTACCGAGAACACGGGGAGTTTTAACCAGATCGAAAATTCATCGGTACTCTTTTGCGCCTCGATGTATGATTTTGATTTATTTATGGCAATGGACGGTTTTTTGTTTTGATTGACCAGGTACACCCGGAATTCTTTTTCTGCCGAAGAATTTACCCGGTTCGAACGACTATACATGCGATGGACCTTTCTCATGGAGACTAATGTGACACCAATAAATGTATCGAGAGTTTTCCATTTTCCGGTTTTAAAAAGTCCAAACCAACAATTGTATGCTCTGAAGATACCTTTTTCAGTGTTTATCTCAATCCCGGAATAGGTGCCAAAAAGAAACCAGGAGATAAACAAATTTATGCCGCTAAGCATCCAATGTTGCAGAAAAAGTCCCATAATGCCCGGTACCAAAAATATAAATCCGAAGAAAATATAGGGACCGGTAAGGAAGCGGGACATTTTATTGTTGATTTGCACCTGGTTTTTTTGTTAAAGATAAGAATTTGTAAGGTAAGGTCATCACTTACTTATGCCCGGAATAAATATAGGTGTTCTCTGCCAAATGCATCTTTTAACCGGGAATGAACTAAGCACTCATGATTCCAAACTCAGATTTCTTTTCTGAATATAATCATGCCACAACAGATAAGTGGCTGCCGATTGGTATGGGGAGAATTTACGCATGTATTCCACAATTTCATCTTTTGACTGATTCAATAAAAAAGAGGGATGCCTGGCATCCCTCCCGGAAGGCAATACCGAATTAAATAAATGAAAATCTTTTTCTCAAGATTGTTTTCTGCCTTCTGCCTAAAAAAACGGGCAATACTGGTCTTTAGTATGTTTCTTATCTTTCTACTTCCCAAAATGGAGTAAAAAAGTGAGGTTCTTCATTTTTTTTAGTGGATTCAAGGGGTAAAATCCTGAAAAATCGATAGTACTACAGCACCTGTACCTGTCAAAAAGTAAAAGGAAGGATTTAAATATTCACCAGAACCGATGCAATAAAGTTAACTCCCGGGGAAACGACACCTGAAGAGTAGGGGCGATAACGTTTGTTGAACATGTTTTCTATTCCACCACTTACTGTAATATTCCGTTTTAGTTTGTAGTTCGATTTCAGGTTCATGGTCCACCACGAAGGTGAGTGTGGATTTCCATTTTCGTCGGGAATATACAAATGGGGTTTATTTTGTTCATCAGAGGCTAACTCAAGGTAGGCCAATTGTCCATTATAATTTAGGTAAAGGTCAACAAACCAGCGTTGGCTTTCGAAAATCAGGTGAGAGGAACCAAAGGTAGGCGGAACATGTCTCATGGGTAATCCCTCCGAATCTTCACCTTTGGTAAATGCAATGTCGTGGCGGGTGCGCCATTGGTTACTAAACAGGAACTCGAAATTAACATTTACCCCGTATATACTGGCCGATTCTGCATTAATAAGGGCTTCCACTTTACTTCGTTCTCCATCGTACAAAATCGAGTCTTGTCCCAATCCCCCGTAAGCACTTCGAACCATGGCATTTTTGAGCCAGGTATAAAATCCGGTAATTTCAATTTTTGTTTTATTGTTATGACTTCGCAAAATGCTTAGTTCAAGGTTACGCGCATATTCAGGCTTTAAATCAGGATTAGGCACAACCACATTTCCGGGCTCCGAATCAAAAACTTTTGCTACATCGTCGATGTTCGGCGAACG
This sequence comes from Draconibacterium sp., assembly GCA_041546215.1. GTDB lineage: Bacteria > Bacteroidota > Bacteroidia > Bacteroidales > Prolixibacteraceae > Draconibacterium. The sequence continues at coordinate 4,185 of JBFEWU010000192.1, forward strand.
AAATCCAGTGGATCCATGAATGTTAATTTGCCATTCTGTTGTTGGGTGCCATACAATTCCGAGATTGCCATTAAACGCCGAATTATTCATGTGGAAATCCTCAAACGGGAATGGATAAAATTGCGGATCAAAATCGCCTTCCAAATGCGTAAAGGTGAAACGTGATCCCATCTGGAAAATAACTTTTTTACTTACGTTGTACTTAAAAGAATAATAAGCTGCTACGCTTCCGTATTTTGAGTTGTTGGGATAGCGCGATGCAATGGTTTCTTTTTCCCCCGTCAATAGATGCGATTTGACACCGGCCGATTTCACCAGGTTAAAATAGCTTTCAACTCCGTAAAACAACTCGCTTTTTTTATCCACACGCTTCCCAAAATCGAGATTAAGAGATAGAATATCAAGGTTTTCCTCACGCATACGAAGCCAGCTATTGTTTAAACTGCGATCGTTTCGGCTTTCGGTGTAGTTCTGGTATCCGGCAAGCAGGTTCACTTTGTCAAAAAGCACATACTCTTTTTCGTATTGGATTTGCCCCGAGAACAATGTCCATTTTAGAGGACCGTAATACCAATCGGCATATTTTAACCGCTTGTCCTTGTACTGAATTAACCGGTCGTAGCGGGGAATATCACCGGTTTGCGAATGATGTGCATTCAGCTGAATATCGACTTCTTCGTTTGGACGGTAACGTAATTTTCCCAAAATGTTGAATTGTTTGTAGCCGGTATATTTCTGAATTCTGTCGTTATCGTTTTGGAGGATCTTGTCTTCTCCCGTATAAACTTGATTCGAAACGTATTGGGGGCGCAGGTATTCATCCGGTCCCGAGTGTCCCATTTTCAAATCATCGAAATCGGTGTGGGTAGTACTTAAAGCCGCGGCCCACTTTTCCCCTCCGAAATTATAAGTTCCGTGAATGGATTTTTCAAAATTAGCACTGGAATACCTGGAATAGACTTTCCCAAAAATTTCGAATTTGCTGGTAGTGGAAAGTTTTGGCGCAAAAGTGTTAAAACTCATTACTCCGCCAAGTGCATCACTACCGTAAATTACTGAACCCGGGCCAAAAATTACTTCCGTATTCTCGAGACTTTGGGCATCAACTGAAATTACGTTGTGCAGGTTGCCACTGCGGAAAATGGCATTGTTCATTCGAATGCCATCAACAACAATTAAAACACGATTTGCCGCAAAGCCACGGATCATTGGGCTGCCACCACCCATCTGACTTTTCTGAATAAATACCCCACCTTTTGTGCCCAGCAAGTCGGCGGTGCTTTGTGGGTTATAATGCAAAACATCTTTGGCCGAAATGGTCTTAATGGTGTGTGGAATTTCAGTTTTGGTCTGTTCCCAACGATTAACCGAAACCACAACCTCATCCAAACGAATCGGACTTTCCACCAGTAAAACCATTTTCCCCTGCTTTTCTATCTTTTCACGAGTGGTAACCAGGCTTAGATACGATGAATGTTTAAAGAGGATTTTTTCTTCACGCCCAAAGGCTTCAATTTTGGCTTTCCCATGCTGGTTTGTTTGTGTCGAAAAATGATCGGAGATTAAAATTACGCCATCAATGGGCTGTCCGGTTTTGGCATTCATGACCAAAACAACAGATTGTCCAAAGAGGTTTGTAGCCAGAAAGAATAGAAATAATAATAAATAAAGTCCCTTCACCGATTCAAATTTTGTGCAAAAATAGCTTTCCGCCGCACTACAGCAAAAATTGTACCCTTTACTTTCAGACTTTATTCTTTTTGCCGTAAACTTTCTCCAATTAACGTGTACTATCGTAATGGCACTTTGACTACCGGTTAAAGCTTCTGCAAAAAAGAGTACTCTTGTGGTGAGTTAGCGACGAGAGTGGAACTTTTTTAGTTGAAACAGTTTTGGAACGAAACAGGCTCATGCTACTATTTCGGATTACACCAATCCCTGCGCCATCATCGAATTGGCCACTTTAACAAATCCTCCTATATTGGCCCCTTTTACGTAGTTCGTAAAGCCATCTTTTTCCTTCCCGTATGTAATGCACATGGCATGAATGTTTCGCATGATGGAATGCAGCTTGCTATCTACTTCTTCTCGGCTCCAGGCAAGGCGCATACTGTTTTGTGTCATTTCCAGGCCAGAGACAGCAACACCGCCGGCATTGGCTGCTTTGCCAGGTCCATAAAGTATTTTTGAATGAAGGAAATGGTGAACTGCTTCTTCTGTACTTGGCATGTTGGCACCCTCGGCAACCATAAAACATCCATTCCCGGTAAGTGTCTTTGCCTCATCCACATTCAATTCGTTTTCGGTGGCACAAGGCAGTGCAACATCACATTTTACACTCCACGGACGTTGTTTTTCCATGTATTTCACACCATACTTGTCAGCATATTCTTTTATCCGTCCACGGTGGATGTTTTTTAATTCCTTTACAAAAGCCAGTTTTTCACGGTCGATTCCGTTGGGATCGTGAATCGTGCCACTTGAGTCGGAAAGCGTAAGGACTTTTCCACCCAGTTCAATAATTTTTTCGGTGGCAAATTGTGCAACGTTTCCCGAACCCGAAACCGTAACAGTCTTTCCTTTAAGGGATTCACCGCGTGTTTTCATCATTTCTTCAGCAAAATAAACGGCACCATATCCGGTTGCTTCAGGCCGGATCAATGAGCCTCCCCAATCAACGCCCTTTCCGGTAAGCACACCCACAAACTCGTTCTGTATTCGTTTGTATTGCCCAAAGAGGAAACCAATTTCACGTCCACCAACACCAATGTCACCGGCCGGAACATCGGTGTACTGTCCAATGTGTCGCGATAATTCGGTCATAAAACTCTGGCAAAAGCGCATCACTTCATTATCTGTCTTATTCTTTGGATCGAAATCGGAACCACCTTTCCCACCACCCATGGGCAGTGATGTAAGGCTATTTTTTAATACTTGTTCGAAAGCCAGGAACTTTAGAATGCTTTGGTTGACCGTAGGATGAAATCGTAATCCTCCTTTGTATGGTCCAATGGCACTGTTCATTTCAATGCGATATCCTCGGTTAATATGAATTTTCCCTCGATCATCAGTCCAGGGGACACGGAACTGAATGATGCGTTCCGCCTCTACCATTCTCTCCAGAATTTTAGCGTGTAAATAACGTGGATTCTCTAAAAGGAAGTCAGCCAACGATTCAACAACTTCATGAACGGCCTGGTGAAATTCGGGTTGTTCCGGATCTTTTGCCCGAACATAATTCATAAAGTCTTCCGTAAAGGCCATACTGTTTTTAGTATTCATTGCTATGGATTTTGGATTATGCCTGAAGTTACGAAAATTAATGCTTCTAAATATTTGTTTTTCAGCATAATAAAAATTGAGGTAAACAATAGATTGTTATTTGAATTTGCTTAAAACTTTAAATTGGAACTTATGAAACGAATTTGTTATGAATGTGTAAAAGAGCCTTTTACATCCAACAAAATATTTATCTTTGTCCGTTTAATTTTTAGAATCTATTCAGGAAAAAATGGAATACAAATTCGCAGAAATAGAGCCAAAATGGCAAAAATATTGGGAGGAAAACAAAACGTTTAAAACCGAGGACGACTACTCGAAACCAAAATATTATATACTTGACATGTTTCCCTATCCTTCGGGAGCGGGTTTGCACGTCGGGCACCCGGAAGGTTATACGGCAACTGATATTTTGTGTCGTTACAAGCGCATGAAGGGATTTAATGTTTTGCACCCAATGGGATATGATGCCTTTGGCCTTCCGGCCGAGCAATATGCCATGCAGACCGGAACACACCCGGCAATCACCACACAAAAGAACTGCGATAATTTCCGGCGTCAGATTAAAGCCATCGGCCTAAGCTACGATTGGGACCGTGAAATTAATACCACCGATCCAAAATATTTTAAGTGGACTCAGTGGATTTTCAAAAAGCTATACGATACATATTTCGATGAGGAGCAGCAAAAAGGACGCCCGATATCGGAATTGGTCGTTCCCAAAGAAGTAAGTGCTAAAGGCAAGGATGCCATAAAAGAATACATCAGTGAAAAACGTTTGGCGTACTACGATAATGCACAGGTTTGGTGGTGCGATTCGTGCAAAACGGTTTGTGCAAACGAAGAAGTTTTAACCGATGGAGCGCATGAAAAATGCGGACACCAGGTAATTCGTAAAAATTTAAAACAGTGGTTACTGCGTATTCCCCACTATGGCGAACGTTTGTTAAGCGGATTGGATAATCTGGATTGGCCGGCCGGAGTTAAAGATATGCAGCGCAATTGGATTGGGAAATCGACCGGTGCTGAAGTCGATTTTGAGATAGAGGGATTGGGTAAAAATCTACGCGTATACACCACCCGGCCCGACACCCTGTTTGGAGCTACGTATATGGTCGTTGCTCCCGAGCACGAATTTGTCGGCGAAATTGTAACCGATGATAAAAAAGATGCAGTTGATGCTTACATAAAAGCAGCAGCTTTAAAATCGGATTTGGACCGGACCGATTTGGCCAAAGAAAAAACCGGTGTTTTCACCGGTCGCTATGCCATTAATCCGGTAAATAAAAAGCCCATCCCAATTTGGGTGGCCGATTATGTTCTAATGGGATACGGAACGGGAGCGATCATGGCTGTTCCGGCGCACGATACACGAGACTTTGAATTTGCAAAAGAATTTAATATTTCCATAGACTGTATTCTCGATCCGAAAGATGCGGAA
>JBFEWU010000226.1:0-7869 GCA_041546215.1 Draconibacterium sp.
TGCAAGGTTGGCCGCAGCCTGAATGGTAAATAAAGGCAATTCCAAACTTCCCTTATTTTTATCATTCCCTGTTTTCGCTACGTGGTATTCTTTGGACGAACAGGTAAAACTGAAAGCCAAAATAGTGATTAGGAATAGTATTGTTTTTTTCATCTTCACCTTTAAGAACCTTTTGTAATATTTCCGTTTATGATTTAAGGAGTTTTTTAATAATTCTTTTGAAGTCATATTTCTACATATTTTGTTGTTTCTAACTAGCATATTTTAATCTTCTGGCCACTCCCAGTCAGCTTTTTCCAAGAGTCTCGCCTCCTCCTCTTTGATGTATTTTTGTTTTATTGTATTTTCAATGCTCATAACGAAGTTTTAATGTATAATTCGGATTGAATTTTAACAAGTAAAAACTCATGAGTAATTCAGGTGTAACAGATTTTTAGCCACTAAAAAAATCTATCACCTGTCTACTGTTGTTTTCAATTCCTTTAAAAATTCAGGCTTTGTACTTGTAAAAGAGAATTTTGTTTTCCAGTCTTGCGTTGTTTGTGCCACTTTCAGCAGTACATGGTTCCATCCTTTTTCTAAAGGAATTCCCTCAAATATGATTTCACCATTTTCCCATTCCTTTTCCAGCTGGTATTCTTTTACCTTTTTCCCATTTATATAAACACTAAACGGATCTTCCACTTCACAGTGCATATCAACACGCGGCATATTGGGTTCAATCAACAGGTCAGTTAACGAACGCGGACTATATACCCAAAAACTCAGGTAGGCAAAAGCCCAGTCTTTTTGGGTAACATTCATTTTCCAGATATCTAAAACACCATCGCTCCCGGCCGTGGCATTCATCCAGTACAGGTCGTTTACTCTGCCATATTTTTTAATATTAACATATTCATTATCAATGAGAAATGGATCTTTCGCCTCTTCAGTTAACCTGAATGAGCCTAAGAATAAAGCATTTTGTAAAACATAATCACCGTTGAGGGCTTCTGCCACATCTGTTAACTGCCCTTTAAAAGGAGCTCCCAAATTTTCAAGCATCGCGCGTGCAAAAGGAACTATTTGGGTGCCCATTGAAAACAAGTCCAAAGTTGAAACCAGCAACTCACCTTTGCCGATTGCATCTCGTACCACTACATTTCCGGGAGCTTTCGCCTCACGTTCACTGCGAATAACTTTTGCGGTTTTAACCGGTTCGCCCTGGTAATTCCACTTTTGCCAGTCGGTATTGCAGGCTTCCAAAATCAAATGCGATTTATCCACCCAGTCTCCCCCGATTGAAACTGATGAAACAGGCTTTTTTGTAGTTTCAGAGAAATAATAGTTGGAGTTGCTTTCACCGTTCAGCATGGCATGTTCACCTTTAATAATATAGCTGGTAGCTTCACGGTCATAAAATTCTATTCTACTATTGGTTAATGCCTCAATAAATTCTTTCGAATTTCTGGTAGTTCCCCAAAACATCAGCGTACTTCCGTTCTGAACAGCGGATTTAAGTTTTTCCACAATTTCAGGATTGAATGCAGGTGGATTAGCGCCATCAAACAGGATCAATTGATTTTGATCGGTAACTAAAGGTTCAAAAACAATTGCCATGCTTTCAAAGCGTTCAATTAATTCTTTGTTTGTTCCATCCGACAACCAAACAACTCCTGCCTTAGTTTCATATTTGTCTTCTGTTACCGTATTATCCTTTTCTTGTTTCCAATGGTTTTCCATGTTCGAATAATTATCGGAATAAGCTGCTTTAACAGCATCGAAAAGCGGCCAAGCTTCATAGAGCGGAAGCGTAGGATCGTAACCCGGATTAAAAGTAGAAGCATAAGCTCCCAGTCTTTCCGGCTGGTAACCGGGATTTCCTTCCTTATATTCATTAAAGAATATCCCATCCTCAAGCGTATAAGGTCTGCTCACATCGTTTAATCCTAAAGCAAGTGGTTTTAATCCGTACCATGCCAAATTAAATACCGATGCGTAAGAGGCGTTCAAATTCCGCTGAGTAGAGATTAAATCAAAGGCTTCGCCAGCTAATCCTTCCATTCTGCCTAGTTGCGACTCGTATGCCCTGTCACCGTTTATTTTTGCCATCTGTAAAGGAGTTCCATAGTACCCCATTCCGGTTTCGCCAATTCCCCAGGGGCCATTATAGCTTGCCCATCTGCGTTGACTGGTTTCTCCTCCGTAATGGCCTATGATTGTAGGTAAATCGGTTTTAGCATCTGTTTCCCCATCGCCGGAGATCCAATCCCGGGTTGGGTCTGTTTCTTTTGCGATAGCCACCCAGTTATTAATTTCCTGTATATTTCTGTCCATCAACTCTTTTGGGGCTTTAAATACGTTATGCGTTACCGGAAGTGTTTCATTGCACACACTCCACCCCATAACCGAGGGATAATTTCTGTCGCGAAGAATCATTCCCTTTACATGAGAGCGGCAGGCTTCCCAGTACAAATCGGAGTCGATTTTTGGACCACCATCGCTCGACCAGATTCCGGTTTCGGCCAATACACATATTCCCATCTCGTCGGCCATTTCCAGGTAAAAACGCGGGAAAATCTGGGCATGTAAACGTACCCCGTTGGCATTGGCATCCATTAACATCTGGTACCACGAATAAGCATAGCGCCGGGTCATTTGCGGAACACCCATAAAATGCCATGAATCTCCTTTTACCTGAAAAACTTCACCATTAAGGGAAAATTGCTTGCCATTAATACTGAATTCGCGCCATCCAAAACGTGTGTAATCCTTGTCTATTGTTTGCTTTTTATTGTTTACAGAAAGGATTAATCCGTAAAGGTTCGGACTTTCGGGCGACCAAAGATCCAAAGCCCTATTAACTTTCGACTTAAGGGTAAATGTTTGAACTGAGTTTGGAGCAACTTTTAGCTTTTCCTTTGCAAACGACATACTCTTTTCTCCCAGCGTATAGTTGATCTCAGGAATTTCGAGCATGGATTTCCCGGTTTTGTTTATCCAGCGGAAAACATCTGCCTCAAGGTTTATACTCGCTTCTTTATCTGTCGTATTATTTACTGTTATTTCCAGCTTCAGTTCATCTTGTTCAACCAAAGGTTTTATATAGGTGTCGGCAACATATACATTGGGCATTTTTTGTAAATAAACATCTTGCCAGATACCGGCAATATAGATTCCCCAAAAAGAACCTGCCACATAGTTTCTACGACCATATTTCCCCGGATCATTTAAGAGGCTTCCATGAGCTACCCACACCAAAACCTCAAGCTTTTCAACTGCTTTAGCATGCTCTGTAATATCAAAACTAAAAGGAAGGATGGCATCAAAATGGTCGCCCACCTCGTTACCATTTACAAAAACTTTAGCATAACCTGCCACTGCTTCAAAGTGTAAAACAATTCGGTTCCCTGACCAGCCGGCAGGTACTGTTACCTCTTTCTTCAACCAACCCGATTTTACTTTTTCCCAGCTTTTTGGATAACTTGGGAACGATCTGAAATCGCCACCACCATTGGTTTCAAAACCATTTGCATTCCAGGGAGACGGCACTTTAACAGGTGTTTCTTCCCAGCCTGATGTTGAAGGTAGTTTTGGTGATTTAATTTCGTCAAGTGTAATTCCCTTGGGTAAGTCAACCGGCATAAACTGCCAGCTGCCGTTTAAACATACTTCATCGCGAAAAGGTTTCTCAACACTTTTTATCAATCCTTCTTGTGGAGCAAATTTCCTGTTAAAACTAATTTGAGCATAAATGCTATTTGATAATAGCAACATGCTTATAAGAATTAATATATTTTTCATTACAACTTATTAGTTATGTTTAATGTTATTTTTGGTATGGCTTAACATCAGGGGCAATTGGAGATCCTTTATAAATAAAGTTTCCTTTTGCAAAATCTCCTGTTTGAACCACTTTCTTTATATCCCCGTTTCTTTTAAATTCGAGTTTATCAAAGCAAACCGAACGAAGATTACCTACTCCCGAGATAGCAGCATTATGGTAAAACAAGTACCATTGTCCTTTGAACTCAACCACTGAGCCGTGCGAAGTCTCTATTCCTGTCGGTTCCAAAATGATTCCTTTGTGTTTCCATGGTCCCAATGGATTATCACTGACAGCATAATGCATATTATTACCAAAAACACCACCTTCTCTATGGTGGTCGGGGTAAATCATGTAGTAGATGCCATTACGTTTGAACACAAACGGACCTTCGTGGAAATGTTCCAGGCCTTCCATGAGTTTCATCTCGCCGTCAATCTCCATCATATTCTCATTCAGTTTTCCGCCCTGACATGGATGTCCGGGTTGTGCCCCACCGAAATAGAAATAAGCCTGTCCGTCATCATCAATAAATACATTAGGGTCTATAAGCGGGTCAAGTCCCGGGATATATCCCTGTACTTTAAAACCGGATGTCGGATTATCGCTCGTGGCTACGCCCATTTTCCACGTCGTGCCCCAATCTTTTCCAGCTCCGCTTGGGTGTGGAAAATAGTAGTAATATGTACCATCTTTGTAAATGCAATCGGGAGCCCACATAAAACCGCCTTCGGGGCGTCCCCATTCTACATCACGAGAGTGGAGTATCTCTCCGTGATCGGTCCATGTTTCCATATCCTCTGTAGAAAACACATGATAACCATCCATCATATCACAGCCTCTTGCCGGATAGGTGTCAGTTGACGGATAAACATAGAGGCGACCGTCTTCAAAAACGCGTGCCGAAGGGTCGGCGGTGTACATATGTGTTACAAGAGGGTTACCTGCATAAGTCCATTTAAATGGATAGATAATCTTTTTTTGTTCCTGCGCATAAAGTGATGTTACCAAACTTAATAATATCACTATTGTATTAAATTTCTTCATGTTATTTTTTTCTATTTTATTAATTAGTTTATCCTCAGCTATTATTATTCGTAAAAAAATTACCAAACACGAATTCTATTTTTACCTATCTTCAGATTTTTAATTGGCCCTGTTGATGGATTATTTTTATTTCTTTTATTTCCAAAATAATCAGTATCAATAACTATAGATTTTCCATCAGGGGTCTTAAATGATAGTTGAGGTACTTCAGCTTTACCAAGCAACTCACTTGTCACCAACTTATTGTTTGTCATCATCTGCTTCTTATCTATTGTAATATGGAGATAAACTTCATTTCCTCTCTCTTCAACTTTAATTTTTGGTTTTGAATTTACCACAACAGCATCTTCCCCTGAAAATGGTAATGCTCCGTCATAATAGATATTACCGGATGCTTCGGGCAATTTTGGTCGATCATCATAAATCCATAAACCGTAGCCAAAATGCCAGCTGGGATTTGTTTGCATACCTTCCCACCAACCCGGGTCGATATGTGAACCATTATTTCCATTAAACATATTATTGTATAAACGATCATCACCAACATTGATTTCATGATCATCTACCTTTATCGTGCTATGCTCTTTAAAATAAGGCGTATGGCGACCATCTGTACATGCTCCAAATATACCTCCAAACAAATTGTGGACATAAGCTCCACCTTGCGAGTGATGTTTAACTAATTTTGAGAGAAAAAGATTATTGTCTATCAAAAATGGACCGTGATTCACTTCAAGAAAAAGATCCAACTCATTATTGTAAATAAGGTTTCGGGTAACTCGTGTACCTTGTGTCATCCAGTCTAGCCAGAGTCCCCAAAAGGAATCGTGAATTCGATTTTGTTCGATTAGCATATCAATGGGCGCATGGAATTTAATACCTGCCATTTCTGCCCCTGTAAATCTTTGTTGCCTATAGATATGGTGAATATGATTACCAATAATCTGGCTAAATGATGCTCCCATACTGCCTACAATTCCGGCTTGTTCGCAATATGATATTTCATTATTTCGAACTATATGACTTCCAACGGTTTCCTTATTCCAACCATTCTCTCTTGCACGATCGATTGAATTTAAATAAGCTTCCGGAGTTGCTGCCAGGTTATCAAATTCGTCGCCATATTTCCCTAAGGATATTCCTACATTTATTGAATATGAGATTTTATTATTTTCAATAATCCAGCCTTTGCTCCAATGAGTACCAATAAGCCCCATTTGTTCGGCTGTTGGAGGTGCCCATTTAGGTGCAGCATGGCACATCTTGAATCCACGCACAGTAATATAGTTAACAAAAGGTTTTCGAGGATAAAAGACGGTTTGACGAACATTAATCTCAGTCAAACTTTTATTAGGATTGCCCCCTTCAAACGTAGCCCATACAGTAGTCGTCTCATAACTAACCTCAGCAAACCATGATTTCCTTTTCAGAGAATCAAGAGCTTCCTTAGAAGCTGCCTCAAAAAGCCACTCTCTGTCTTGATATACACATCCGGTATGATGTTTACGGCCTTTTGCATTAAACCAATCCCCATTCACGATGTCTGCAAAAGGATTAAATTCCCCAAAAAGAGAATTGGGAATAATTACTTTCCAAATGCCATCAGACTCTTCTTTCCAGTTATCTACCACTTCCGAACCACGTATCTCAACGTTTTCTCCTGTTGCAGCCTGATAAACGATACGTCTGTCGTCTGAAATACCACCGCGTGGCGGAGTTATTTCTTCTCGGTAAATACCTTCGTGAACAATAATAACATCTCCAGGAACAGCTATATTTGCCGCGGCCTGTATGGTTAAAAAAGGTGCATCGACTAAACCTGAATTTTTGTCATTTCCCTTTTTTGTAACGTGGTACTCTTTTGCAGCTACACACAACGTAAACATACATATTGCAATAAAAACATAAAATCTCTTCATTTCTATTTTTGTTTATCTCTTAAAAATCCAAATTGATTTTTTTTGAGCCGATTTTAGCACCGGCATTAAGACAAAAGCTATTTAATCGTGGCCAATTTGGTTTAACTCCAGTCAAAAATATTTTTATCCATTGTCTTTTGGGCATAAAATGCCCCCTTGATTTATATATTTTGAGCTAATAGAACGTACCTTGCCCATATACTCCTGGATTTCTTCATATTTTTTCCTCATTCCTGCTTTTTATGCCGCTTCGATGAGCTTATCAAGCTGCTCCCAGTCGGCTTTGTAAAAATGATGTTCATATAATTTTATTTCCATTTGATGTCCGCTCCTGGTTATTTTGGCAGGCACAGAGATAAACCAGTCAATAAATGTCCGGTCTTCCTGCCGTTTAAATTTGTCTTTTTTCTGGCGCATCATCACCGATATGTTGTAAGCAAAAACACTCAGTTGCCACAATATATCATTTGCCCAAAAGTCACCGGTAAATGTGGCACCTGCCATAACATGGCCCTTTACCTGCTCTATCCAAGTTTCGCTTCGCAGATCTTGCTTCTTCGCTCGCCAATTCAAAACAAGTTTTAATCGGTCTCTCTCATCGCAAAATTCGCTGGAGGAACGTTGTTTGTAGATTTTATGCAATTCTGCTGCGTCAAGTTTATAAGTGCTGATATAACAAGCGTATTGGTAAACAGGGACTGTTTTGCTTTCTTCAAAGAAATCCGTTTCAACATACTCTTTTACAGTACGTATGGCTTTTAATATCCTTGATTTTTTCCATGAATCGGCCTTGTATACAAATTCACATATTGCTATATCTTTTGGGTTATCAACAACTTCCCATTCTTGTTTTTTAAGGAGTACTGTAAGGTTCTTCATTTTTACTTTAACAAGGTAATCCCGATCGAAAGATTCCAGTAAATCAAATAGTTTCCCTGAAAAGAAACCGCTGTCGGCCCGGAAAAATACCTTTGTGATGTTTTTTGGCAAGCTGGCTTCGACCTCTTTAAGGAAATCAACAATTCCGTTGGCTGTATAAGCTGAACCTGTCCTGAACCAGGTGTGGTAAAGTAGTTTCATTTCGCTGACAAAAACCAA
>JBFEWU010000416.1:0-3905 GCA_041546215.1 Draconibacterium sp.
ACCGGTTTACGGGCTATGTCCAGGACAGTTGGAGCGTTCCTGTAAGTAGTGGCGATATGTACCTGGCAGGTGGAGTTCGCTTTAACTACTGGGATTTTAATAATGAATTGCTGGTCAGTCCACGGGTAACATTAAGTTATTTCCCCGATTGGAATAAAAAAATGTCCTTCCGCCTATCGGCAGGGATGTACCACCAATCCCCGTTTTTTAAGGAACTGAAAAACAGTGATGGAAGCATAAATTACAATTCAAAAGCGCAAAAATCACTTCAGGTGGTGGGTGGTACCGATTTAATTTTTACAGCCTGGAACCGGCCCTTCCGTTTTACCGGTGAAACCTTCTACAAGCATATGAGTCATTTGGTCCCTTATCAAATCGACAATGTCAGAATCCGCTATTTGGGCGAGCAGGAATCAAAAGGATATGCCACCGGGTTAGACATGAAAATAAATGGAGAGTTTGTCAGTGGCTTGCAATCCTGGGCAAGTCTTTCCTTTCTTCAAACACAGGAAAATATTAAAAACGATGGCTACGGAAATATACCACGTCCCACCGACCAATGGATGAATTTCAGCATGTTTTTCCAGGATTATTTACCTGGTAATCCTACGTATCGTATGCAACTTTCGGGTTTTTACGGTGCCCGGCTGCCCACTGGCCCACCCAACGGAGAACGCTACCAGGATGTTTTCCGAATGCCATCCTACCGCCGTATTGACCTTGGCTTTTCGAAGGTGTTTATCAGTCCTGCAAATCCTTCAAAAAATGCGATTTTCAAACACATTACCGATATGTGGCTGAGTCTTGAAGCATTTAACATTCTGGACATCAATAACACCATTTCCTACTTCTGGGTTTCAAGCATATATGGCGATCAGTACGCCGTTCCTAACTACCTTACCGGCAGAAAATTCAACTTAAAGTTAACCCTGAAATTTTAAAATTTATGCATCGAAAGCAGCCTTATTAAAAGAACGAACTTCTTACGCTGCCTTCCTTGACATAACGAATTGATTCTTGTACTTTTATACCCTTAAAATCTCCTTATGAAGTTTGCAATTTACCAGGTTGATGCCTTTGCCGAACATATTTTTGAAGGGAATCCTGCTGCCGTTATTCCAATGGAAGAATGGTTGCCAGACGAAGTAATGCTAAACATTGCCCAGGAAAACAACCTCTCGGAAACAGCCTTTTTTATTCCTTCCCAAAAAGGTTTTCATATGCGTTGGTTCACACCTGGTGCTGAAGTTGATTTGTGTGGACATGCAACATTGGCATCAGCTCATGTTCTTTTCCAACATTTAAATTATTCTGAAAAAGAAGTTCAATTTGAATCGAAAAGTGGAATGCTTCGTGTAAAAACTGAAGATGGTTTACTGGTTCTCAATTTCCCTTCATCAAAAGTTGAGGCAATAGATATGCCTGACAACTTAAAAACCGCATTTAATATTCATCCCCAGGAATGTTATAAAGGACGCGATGATCTGATGTTGATCTTCAGGAAAGAGGAAGACATCGTAAACCTGGAACCCGATCTGATGAAGATACTGGAATCGAACTGCCGGGGTATAATTTGTACCGCCAGATCGAAAAAATATGATTTTGTTTCGCGCTTCTTTGCACCGGCTGTTGGGATTAATGAAGATCCCGTTACCGGATCGGCACATACCATGTTGATACCCTATTGGGCAAAAGAACTGGAAAAAAGCACACTAATCGCCAAACAAGTTTCCAAGCGTGGAGGTATCCTGCACTGCAAACACCTCGACAAACGTGTTGAAATTGCAGGGAAAGCGGTGACTTATATGATTGGGGAGATTACGATCTAGGCTATTGCTCTTCAATTTCCAGGTTACGAATCAGACATTTTCCCAATTCACTGGCTGTGCCTCGCACACGGATGGCAATTTTACCCGCCTTCAGGGGCTCATTGTCGTTTACATCCATTAGGGTTTCGCCATCAATTTTCAGCCACAAGCGCCGGCCTTTTTTGCCGCATTCTACACGGTGCCGCCATCCCGAATGCATAAGGTCTTTTTTGGCCAAAGCCAACTCACTGCTGATGCCTTCTTTTGTCGGATGTTTTCGCAAAAATGGGGTTGAGTTATGCGCCTGCACCCGAAAAGCAAACATATAATTCTCTACCTCTTTTGCCCAAAAACCAAAATTATCACTTGAGCTCTTTAATGTAAGTTCTGCAGAATTACCCGGATCTGAAGCATTTAGAATGGCCACCAAAACAGTTGCAGGATTCAAGGTCATCACCTCATAGCGCAAAATTACATCTTCGTATGTTTCTGGCGAAAGCAACATAAATCCTTTGCTGCCTTCAATCTCTTCCATCAAAAACTGACCATGCGTAACTTCCGCATTTCCAATACCAATGCTCTGCCACTTTTCCAGGTCTTTTGGTGAATATTTTGTGGTTTGTGCCCCTGAACTTGCCCACACAAATATCAATACCATTAGCAAAATCTTATTCATACGCATAAATTCTTGTTTTAATTTTACAATTCAGTGATCTACAAACTATCTTATATTCGTTTATCATGGGCCCGAAGAACTCGCATTTTCACCTCTCAAAATATATTCAATCCATTGTATATCAGCCCCATACACGCTTTCGAAGTCGGCGTGGATCAGTTCGGTTAAAGGATGCTGAAAACCACAATATAAATCAAACCGATTTAATATTGTAAGCCATTACTGCATCGCCGTGACGAATGTACAATACACCATCCTTAATAACCGGATGGGCCCAATGCTCCTTTGTTCCCAACGGCACTTTAAACTTACTTATTACCCTAAACTTATCCGGAGAAGCTTCAACCAGTGCCACTTCCCCATCACGTTCTGCGTAACAATAAAAAAGCCCGTCGGCATGGATTATTGCTCCGCCGCCCAGCTCTTTATTCTGCACCATCTGATCGCCCGTGTTCCAGTTAATCACCTGCCAATCGTTTTTCAGATAGGCCGAGCCGTACAAACACGAATCAATCTTAACCAAACCACCCATTAGATTTACAAACTTTTTATTCCGCCATACTTCTTTGGCACTTTTGCCGTCTTCAGAAAGCTGCAATTGCACCATTCCCGATGTTGCATTCCTTCCGGCAGTGGCTACCACTATTCTACCGGCAGAGTAAATCGGTGTATTGGCATGAATTTTATTTTGTTGGGTTTGTTCAACGCGCCAGTATTTTTGTCCCGTTGTTGCATCAATTCCCATTACCGAATGCGATGTCATGGCAATCACGAGTTTTAAGCCATTGTGATGGACAAGAATTGGTGAATTATACGTGGCAATTTCTCCTTCGCCGGAACAGGTCCATACTTCCTCCCCGGTAAAACGATTTAAAGCAACCACATTCAGTTCTTTGGCTCCCGGCACACAAATCACATGATCACCATCAATTAATACCGATTCGGAATACCCAAACTGGATGGTCGAATCTGCACCAAATTCAGCAATAAAATCCTTCGACCAGATTTCCTCACCTGATTCAGCGTTTAAACAATAAAGTGCTCCCATGCCACTTACCACATAAATTAACTGGTTAACAACCACTGGTGCAGACCGCGTACCATGAAAATTTAAACTAAAATCTTTGCCATAATCCTTCTTCCAAAGCAACTCCCCGTTTAAATCAAAAGTAAAAAGTGTTCCAAGAGATTCAATTGTATCCTTTATGCCGGTAATATAAACTTTATTGTTTGCCACTGCTACCGAACTGTGTCCATATCCCAAACCCTGGTACGACCAAAGCAATTCCGGTCCATTTTGGGGCCACTGTTTTAACAATCCTGTTTCCATATATATTCCATCCCTGTTCGGGCCTCGCCAATCCGAAACCTCAGTTTTTTGTATACAGGAAGAAAGAATAAAAAGAGAACTAAAAAGGAGT
>JBFEWU010000278.1:0-6255 GCA_041546215.1 Draconibacterium sp.
GACTCCGCTTCACCGCTGCCGCGCGATTGCATCGCGTGGCGCCGGGGAAGACAAAAGAAATTGTTTAATGATTATTGATTATTGATTAATTGAGCTCGAAGCTCAAAGCTGAAAGCTCGAAGCTCAAAGGAAGAACGAAAACCGGAGACAAAAGAAATTGATTAGTGATTAATACGAAAACACCCTTCGACTCCGCTCAGGGCGACAACGGGACAACTATGACAATGAACAACAATGAACAACGATGAACAACGACAACAACGACAACAATGACAACGGAATTGATTAATGGCTTGGTCAATAAATTCTGATATTCTAACATTCTGATATTCAGAAGTTCAGCAATCTGAATATCCGAAAATCCAGAGATCCTGTTTACTGACCACTGATCACTGCGTCTCTACTCTTTGTTCTTTGCTCTAATAAATTAAAATTATGACTGAAATAATTCTTGTTACCGGTGGCCAGCGTTCGGGCAAAAGCAGTTATGCACAGGCATTGGCTGAAAAGAAATCGGATGCGCCAGTATACCTGGCCACAGCCCGCATTTGGGATGAAGATTTTAAAGCCCGGGTAAAACGGCATCAGTCTGACCGTGGTGAGCAATGGCAAACCATCGAAGAGCAGATAAAAATAAGTAAATATGATTTTCAGGGGAAAGTCGTTTTGCTGGATTGCATAACACTATGGCTAACGAACATTTTCTATGAAAATAAAAGTGTGGTTGACACCAGTTTAACCATGGCCAAAAGCGAATGGGATAAATTCATTGCCCGGGATTTTACATTGATTGTAGTTAGCAATGAACTGGGGATGGGAGTCCATCCTGAAAATGAATTGGCACGTAAATTTGCCGATTTGCAAGGCTGGATGAACCAGTATATTGCAAAAAATGCCATGCATGTAAACTTAATGGTTTCCGGAATACCTGTGAAAATAAAATAAACATTGGAGGCACTTCACCCATTTTGCCTCCTCAAAATAAATGCATATAAAATGAACCTACGAGAACAATTAAAACATAAAATTGATAACAAAACCAAACCCCTGGGATCTCTCGGACTTTTGGAGGATATTGCCATGCAAATCGGTTTAATACAAAACACCTTATCACCTGCGATTCATAAACCTGCCCACCTGGTTTTTGCTGCCGACCATGGAATAGCCGATGAAGGAATCAGCCCGTACCCAAAAGATGTAACCTGGCAAATGGTGATGAACTTTTGTGGAGGGGGAGCATCGATTAATGTTTTTTGCCGCCAGAACGAAATGGATTTAAAGGTATTTGATGTAGGCGTTGATTACGATTTTCCGGAGGAGTTGCCGGTTGAAAATGCGAAAGTTGCCCTTGGTAGCCGTAATATGAGAGTTGAACCTGCCATGACAATGGAAGAATGCCGGGCCGCCATGAATGTGGGAGCCGGGGCAGTTCGCCGTGAAGCTGCAAACGGAAGTAATGCCATTGCCTGTGGTGAAATGGGCATTGGGAACACATCTCCTTCTTCGCTCTTGATGCATAAATTTACCGGCTATTCCATTGACGAATGTACCGGGCGTGGTTCGGGGCTTAACGATCAACAGGTTGATCGCAAAATCAGAATTTTAAAGGAAATCTCGGAGAAATATAATCCTGCCACACCTGAAGCAACATTAGCAACCTTTGGTGGCCTGGAGATTGCAGCTATGGTTGGGGCTTACCTGGAGGCTAAAAAGCAAAACATGCTCATTCTTATAGATGGATTTATTTCAACGGCTGCAGCCATTACTGCCATAGAAATGGATGCTTCGGTGAAAGAAAACTGTATCTTTTGCCACAGCTCAGATGAAAAGGGGCATAAACTGATGCTTGACTACCTGGATGTAAAACCGCTGTTGCAACTGGGAATGCGTTTGGGCGAAGGAACAGGAGCTGCAGTGGCGATGCCGCTTGTGAAGTCGGCTGTGAACTTTCTTACCCAAATGAGCAGCATGGAAGATGCAGGCGTTTCGGATAAAGAGTAGGACGGGATGGACGAATAAAGAGGTAGATTATTTTGTATTCGGGAATAAATAGAGGAAAAGTCCGAAGACCGGAGACGGAAGAAGCTCAAAGCTGAAAGCTCGAAGCTCAAAGGAAGAATGCTCGAAGTTGGGCCAGGAGCTGATAGGGACGAGATCGCTTCGTTCGTTTCACTCACTCGCGAAATCGTGCTCCAAACAAAGATTGGAGCTAGTTCAGCTGGTGTCCGTCTGTCAGCTGACGCACGGATCACCTGCTGAATAGTAATGAACGAATGAAACGAGCATGTTTATTCCAAATAACGAAGGAAATGATTAAAGTGCGAGTTACATATGATACCGTTTAAAACAAACAATTTTAATCATATGAAAAAGTCTGAAAATCTGAATATCCGAAAATCCAGATATCCTGCATACTGAACACTGCTTCTTTACTCTTTGTTCTATTTCTTTGTTCTATTCAATAAATTGCAGGTTTTTAAACCAAAAACCAGATAATAAATATGAAAAACGAACTGAAAATATTTCTCACAGCCCTGAGTTTCTACACGCGCGTACCTGTGCGAAACATTGATGGCTGGTCTGAAACCCTGCTCAATAAATCGACGCGTTATTTTCCATTTATGGGAATAATTGTTGGAGGAGTAGCTGCAATGGCATTTGTGGTATTCAACCTGTACCTTCCGGTTTCGATTGCCGTACTGATAAGTATGGTTTTTACCATTCTTTTTACCGGGGCCTTTCATGAAGATGGATTTGCCGATTTCTGCGATGGATTCGGGGGTGCTTATACACCGGAAAGAATACTGGAAATCATGAAAGACAGCCGTATTGGGACTTATGGCTCCATCGGACTACTTGCCATGTTAGGTTTAAAGTTTATGACATTGACACATATTGATGCCAATCGAATTCCGCTTATCTTAATTGCCGGACATGCAGTAAGCCGCATTTTCCCGGTGCTGTTAATTTATACATCAGAATATGTGCGCCTGGATGCCGGCAGTAAATCGAAACCCGTTGGGAAAGCTGATTCTGTTTTTTCATTGCTTTTTGCAGTTATTACCGGTGGAGCAACCTTGTATTTTCTAACCTGGCAGGAAATAGTTATTGGCCTGGTAATTTTGATTTCGCTTGCTTTCCTGTTCAGAAAATACATAATCAGAAAGTTGGGAGGGTATACCGGAGATGTTTTGGGGGCTTTGCAACAACTGTGCGAAGTGTTTTTTTATTTGTTAATATTAGGCTGGCAGAATTAATTATGGAACTATTTTTACTTCGACATACCTGCGTAGACATAGAACAGGGCATTTGTTACGGACAAAGCGATGTCGCTGTTGCCGCTTCCTTCGAGGACGAAAAGAACCAGTTGAAGCAACGACTAAATAATATTCGCTTTGACGTGGTTTGTTCAAGTCCGCTTTTACGTTGTAAAAAGCTGGCTGAAAGTCTTTTCGGGAATGAGGGAATAAGATTTGATGAACGATTAAAAGAATTGAATTTTGGAGAGTGGGAACTCAAAACCTGGGATGAAATTTATAATTCGCCGGAAGGAAAAATATGGATGGAAAATTACCAGGATTTGCCAACTTTAAATGGTGAATCCTATGCTGAAATGTTTCATCGGGTTTCGGCGTTTTACGAGGAGTTAAAAACGAAAAAAATTGACCGGGTTGTCGTTATTACGCATGCGGGAGTTATAAGAATATTTAAAAGCATGATTGAGAAACAACCTGTCGGTGAGCTTTTTGAAACGTTTAAACCTCCTTATGGAAGCGTAAGCAAATTTGAAATATAAGGATCATGCAGATGCAGTAGGATGGGAAAGCTGTGAAGGGGAGGAAAAGAATTCTCTTTGTTGACAGTATTTGCAAGGCCAATAACTGGAAAGAGCGGAATATGACAAAATCAAAAAAATACAATCCCATTATGTTTGTGGGAACAGGTTCGGATGTGGGTAAAAGTGTGATAAATGCCGGTTTCTGCCGCATTTTTAAACAAGACGGATTAAATCCGGCACCCTTTAAAGCACAAAACATGTCGCTGAATTCATATCCAACCTCCGATGGTTTGGAAATAGGACGGGCACAAGCTGTGCAGGCAGAAGCTTGTGGGGTGGAATGCCGGGTTGAAATGAATCCGGTTTTACTGAAACCAACCGGTAATATGGATTCGCAAATTGTACTCAATGGTAAACGCTGGGCTAACAAATCGGCGCAGGAATATTTTAACGGTACCGACCGCGATTTCTTATTTGACCAGGCCATGAAGGCTTTTTCACGGTTGGAAGAGAAATATAATCCCATAGTAGTTGAAGGTGCCGGAAGTATTTCGGAAGTAAACCTTTGGGAAAAGGACATAACAAATATGCGCGTGGCGGTCGAAAAAAATGCTGCCACATATTTAATTGCCGACATTGATAAGGGCGGGGTATTTGGGAGTGTTTACGGAACCATGCTGCTGTTGCCCGAGGAAGAACGCAGGCTGATTAAGGGCATTATTATAAATAAGTTCAGGGGAGATATTAGCCTTTTTGAAGATGGTGCAAAAAAGCTGGAAGAGCTGTGTGCTGTCCCGGTGGTGGGAATAGTTCCGCACTTCCGGGATATTTATATCGACGATGAAGACTCGGTGGTGGTCGATAAGAAGCAATTTAAATCCATGGAAGGGAAAACCAATATTGCCGTGGTTTTACTGCGTCATATGTCGAATTTTACCGACTTTAATTTTCTGGAAAGAATGCCGGAAGTGAATTTATTTTATGCTGCCACTCCCGATGACGCAGAACAGGCAGATATTGTAATTATCCCCGGCTCCAAAAATACCATATCAGATATGCTTTATTTACGCAAACAGGGCATGGCAAGTGCCATAAAAAAAGCACACGAACAAGGTAAAGCGGTTTATGGTATTTGTGGAGGCTTTCAAATGATGGGGAAATGGATCAAAGATCCCGGCCATGTGGAAGGAAATATCGATGTGGTTCCCGGACTTGGAATTCTGCCGGTTGAAACGACCATTACCGGAGAAAAAGTAACCGAGCAGTGTAAGTTTACTTTTCAGGGCAGGCTGGAAGGGAAGGGCTACGAAATCCATATGGGCGATTCGGTAGCCCAGAATTCGAGTCCGCTGTGTATAATTAACGGAAAAAAAGAAGACGGTTATTTCCTGGATGCCAAAACCTGGGGAACCTACATTCACGGAATTTTTGATAACAAGGAGGTCGTAAATTCCATCTTGGCCGAATCGGGTCAGAATGTGGTGACGGAAATGGATTTTCAGCAATTTAAAGAAACGCAATACGATAAACTTGCCGGCCTGATCCGAAAGAATGTAGATATGGAATACATCTACAAAAGCATGATCCGCGAGTAAATCAGTGACCAGTAAGCAGGATATCTGGATTTTTGGATATTCAGATTGCCGGGGCACAAAAAAAAAGGACGGGTCAACACCCATCCTTTTCACTAACTAAACCAATAAAACTAATCAAACCTAAACTTATGAACTAAAACTATGCTACAAATTTACGGCGAAAATTTGGAATCCGGGTTAACTGAATGTTAAAAACTATGTTTTTCAACATATTTTAAATCAATGTTAATTCGAGTAAATCTATCGGGTGGTTTTATTGACATTCCCTGCGCTCCGCGATACAATCGCGGCAGCGGTGTATTGGCTGATTGTTTGTGATGAGGCCATTCTAAACTATGCAGGTTTACTGGTAGGGTCTCGCGGATCCCATTCCTCGATTCTTTAATGGCGAATCGGAATTCGCCAGACCCATGGATAATGTGACCTTATTTTCACCTGAACCTGCTCCAATCCTGGTTTGGAGTAAGACTTCGCGATCCGTCTATCGGCTGACGGACGGACGGACCAGCTGAACTGCTTACCTGGCTTAAACCGTTCTCTCTTTCAGCTTTCAGCTTTCCCTATCGGGATGCCTACGGTGCAGCTTTATACTTCCTTCACCCTTCCTCTTATCCTTCCCTTCAAGAAGGGCAGGACGATCGTCTGGTGGTTCGGGCCAATCTATCTGCTTAATTCCTGCGGGTTAACGCTTTTCGTCCTCGGTTTTAACCGGGGGATTGGCAAGTGAGAACGAAGCGATCTCATCCTTATTAGCGCCTGGCGCAACTTGTAGCGCTCTTCCTTTACCCTTCCTCTTATCCTTCCCTTCTAGAAGGGCAGGACGATCGTCTGGTGGTTCGGACCAATCTTTCTGCTTAATCCCTGCGGGTTAACGCTTTTCGC
>JBFEWU010000057.1:0-17154 GCA_041546215.1 Draconibacterium sp.
GCGGGCCTCAGGATATCCGGCGAGCACCTTCACGGGCTTGAACCAGGCGTACTGCAAGCCGAGAACCGCGAGCAAGATCAGCGCAACGGCGGTTAGCGCGGCTGATTTCCACCGCCCGTGTCACAAATATGATTGTAAAAAGGGATAATGATTGATAAAGAAAATTTTACAACATTTATAGATAAGCTCCTTCAAAAAAATTGCTCGTTTGCCATTTGGTCGCTACCGGAATGCGACGAAATTCAGGCACTTATCACCAACAAAGAAGACCTGATTTATCCGGCACAATTTGACAAATTAAACGGGCAGGAAGGATTTGTGTTTGCACCCTTTCGAATCGACACAAACAATCCTCTGGTGCTGCTAAAACCCGGAATTTATGCCAAAGGCATAAACAATATTTTAGCCATTAACCTGGATGAATTGTCTCAGTCGCCGGCAAGTGTTAAGAGATATAAAAAGCCGGATATAACTTCAAAAAAGAACTACTTTGCGAACATAAGAGAATCGGTTTCAGAGATTAACAATTCAAAGTTAGCGAAAGTGATTATCTCACGAATTATACCCAAAAAAAGGGAATGCGAATCGCTTGGAGACTTGTATCAACAACTCTTTAATCAAACCCCAAATGCCTTTGTTTACCTGGTAAACTTGCCAAAGGCAGGCTTATGGATGGGTGCCACCCCCGAAATTTTACTGGAGTCGCAAGACAAAAAAATGCAAACCGTTTCCCTGGCCGGCACACAGCCACGAAGGGAAGATTCGGATTACAGCTGGCAAACCAAAGAAATTGAAGAGCAGGCTTTTGTTTCGCGCTATATGCTCGATATTTTTTACCGCTTTAACGTCCATCCTTATACTACACAAGGTCCTGAGACACTGGAAAGCGGAAGTGTGGCACACCTCAAAACCAGCTTTTTCTTTTCAGCCAAAAAAATAGCAAATAAACTCGGCCAGTTTGTCGAAGAATTGCATCCGACACCGGCAGTTTGTGGCCTTCCAAAATCGAAAGCCGACAAATTTATTGCTAAGATTGAAAAACACAACCGACGCTACTATTCCGGGTACCTGGGTGCATGGAAATTGGAAGATTCAGTGAAATTATTTGCAAATTTGCGTTGTATGGAAATTTTACCACAAGAATATTTGTTGTATTCAGGGGGTGGAATTACTTCGCGTTCGGTTCCCGAAAAAGAATGGGAAGAAACAAACAATAAAGCACAAACATTATTATCGGCCATCGAAGCCGTTCAAAATAAATGATTTCTACGAAAAAACATATTCAGCAACTGGCTGCCATTCTTCTTAAAAAAGGAATTAGAGATGTAGTTATTTCCCCAGGATCCAGGAATGGCCCTTTGATACATACCCTGGTCGCTTGTGGCAAATTTAACTGCCGGAATATAGTTGACGAACGAAGCGCAGGTTATTTTGCCATCGGATTATCGCAAGCGATTCAAAAACCGGTTGCCTTAATCTGCAGTTCGGGGACAGCAACTTTAAACTATGCACCGGCAGTTGCCGAAGCTTACTATTTAAATGTTCCCCTGATTGTAATTACGGCCGATCGTCCGGAGTACTGGATCAACCAGGGAGAAAGCCAATGCATTCCCCAGAAAAATATTTACCGCGATTTTACAAAAATGGAGGTAAGTTTGCCTTTGGAAGAATCGGCGAAAGAACTCTGGCATAGCGAGTGTATATGCAACGAATGCATAAATGCAGCAACATCCGATACTGCAGGGCCGGTCCACATAAATGTTCCGCTCGACGAACCACTCCACGAACTTGTGGATGATAAACTTCCTGAAGTTAAAGTAGTTGACAATACGCAGATTCTCCCGGTGTTAACTGAAAAAGAAACCGGTATTCTATCTTCCCTTATCAATCAATCGCACAGGATTTTGGTATTGGCGGGTCAGCAGATTAAAAATAAGAAGCTTGAAAAACTACTGGCAGAGTGGGCGACAAAATCGGGTGCCGTTGTGCTGAAAGAGCATCTTTCAAATTTTTCCCACCCTGATTTTTGTTCGAGCATCGATACAATACTGCCTTCGCTGTTAAACGATGAAGCCGAAAATTTTAATCCCGATCTGCTGATCAGTTTTGGTGGGCAGTTCGTCTCAAAATCGTTGAAACAGTTTTTACGCTTGAATTCACCCGCTGAACATTGGCACTTAAGCTTGTCCGGTGAGCATTTCGATACTTACCAATCTCTCACGAAAGTGATTACCTGCGATGCCTTCTCCTTTTTCAGCTGCCTGAAAGAGACGATCGCATTAAAAGATAAATCTTACCTGATGCTTTGGAAGAACAGGGAAAAGAAAATAAATTCCTTACGCGATGAGTATATCAAAACTGCCGACTTCTCGGACTTAACTGTTTTCGACAAAATTAAATCACACTTGCCTTCAAATTCGGTTGTGCATCTCGGCAACAGTTCTCCGGTGCGCTATGCTTTAATCTGCGATGCAGGGGATAAGGTCAGCTATCATGGAAACAGGGGCACGAGTGGCATTGATGGCTCATTGTCTACGGCGGTAGGTTTCGCCTCATGTTCCGAAAAAATAAATACGCTTATTGTGGGCGACCTTTCATTTTTCTACGATTCAAATGCCCTGTGGAATAAGTATGTTGGAAAAAATTTGCAAATAATTGTTATAAACAATGGAGGCGGAAATATTTTTGGTCTGATTAAAGGCCCTTCCGATTCGCCGGCATTTAAAGAACATTTCTTTGCACCAAACAACCACAAAGCTGAAGGAATCGCCAAAGCTTTTGATCTTGCTTATTTTAAGGCAGAGAATGCAAATGAACTGGACACGGCTTTACAGGAATTGTATGCCGGAAAACAGGATAATCCTGCACTTTTGGAGGTATTCACCCATGCAGAAATAAACACAAAAGTGTTCCGTAATTTATTCAAACATGTAAAAAATTAAGCAAAACGATATGAGTACTAGAAACTGGGAAACCATAAAAGAATACGAAGATATTTTCTTCGATTACTTTGAAGGAGTTGGAAAAATTACCATTAACCGCGAGCGTTACCGAAATGCATTCCGGCCAACCACGGTTAACGAAATGAGCGAGGCTTTGCGTATTTGCCGCGAAGACCAGCGAATTAATGTAATTGTTTTAACCGGTGCAGGTGACAAAGCCTTTTGCGCAGGAGGTGATCAAACGGTAAAAGGTGTTGGGGGCTACATCGATAAAGATGGCATTCCACGACTGAATATTCTTGAAGTTCAGAAACAAATTCGCAGCATGCCAAAGCCTGTAATTGCCATGGTTAACGGATTTGCCATTGGTGGCGGACATGTGTTGCATGTGGTTTGCGACATTAGTATTGCCAGCGAGAACGCAATATTCGGACAAACGGGACCAAAAGTTGGAAGCTTCGACGCCGGATTGGGTTCGTCGTATCTGGCGAGTGTCGTCGGTCAGAAAAAAGCCAGGGAAATTTGGTTCATGTGCCGCCAATATTCAGCTGCCGAAGCCCTGGAAATGGGATTGGTAAACAAAGTTGTTCCCTATGATGAACTGGAGAATGAAACCCTGGCCTGGGCTATGAAAATGCAGGAACACAGTCCGCTGGCACTGCGCATGTTAAAACTCGGTATGAATGCTGAGCTGGACGGGCAAATCGGCATACAGGAGTTTGCCGGGAATGCCACTTTGCTGTATTATTTAACAGAAGAAGCACAGGAAGGAAAACATGCATTTCTGGAGAAACGTAAACCTGATTTTGGAAAATATCCGAAGTTTCCATAACATGAACTCTTTTGAATGGCATCAGCAAAAAGTTGGATAAAAGCTGCCCGTCCACGAACACTGCCGCTGGCTCTTGCAGGAATTATCATGGGTTGTGGCCTGGCCTGGTTTTACGGAGCCATCAATACTTTGGTTAGCATTATGGCCCTCATTACAGCCACCTTTATCCAGGTATTTTCAAACTTCGCCAATGATTATGGCGACAGCCAGAAAGGAACCGACAATGCAAATCGTTTGGGGCCAACGCGCACGGTTCAGGGAGGTGAAATCAGCATGCAGGAAATGAAAATGGGGATGGCTCTGATCGGAGTTCTGAGCCTTATCTCAGGTATTTTACTGGTTTATTTTGGTACGTGGACCACTTCAAAAACTGCCTTTGTTTGTTTTATCAGCTTAGGAATAATCGCATTGATAGCAGCGTATTTTTATACTGCAGGGAAAAAATCATACGGTTATGTCGGCCTGGGCGACCTGGCTGTTTTCCTGTTCTTTGGATTGTTACCTGTTCTTGGGGCTTTCTATCTCAACACCGGCAAAATAATTCCTGAAATAATCTTGCCATCACTTAGCATTGGGCTTTTGAGCACCGGGGTTTTGAACCTGAACAATATGCGCGATGTGGACAATGATAAAAGATCCGGCAAAATCACACTTGCCGTTCGCCTGGGAAAACAAAAAAGTCTTCTTTACCATAATTCCCTGGTTGCATTGGCCTGGATCTCGGCCCTTGTTTTTACGGTTCTTCAACCAGTTTCATTTTACAAATGGCTGTTTCTACTTACACTTCCACTTTTCCTTCGCGATTTAATCCGGATCAACCAAATCCGGGAGGCACAAAATCTGGATCCTTTTCTAAAAAAGCTGGCCCTTTCAACTCTGGCTTTTACCCTGCTCTTTTGTTTGGGATTAATAAGCTCGGCATAATGAAGATCAGCTACCAAAAATATGAGTTGCATTTTAAGCGTCCGGCAGGTACATCCCGTGGAGTATATCACAGCCGGCCGGTTTGGTATGTATTTATCGAAAAAAACGGAATTTATGGAATCGGAGAATGTGCTCCGCTTCCCGGATTAAGTACAGAGAGCCCCGAAGAGCTTGAAATGCTTCTGAACAAAGCCTGTAGCAATCCTGATCTCTTCCTCCAAAATCCTAAAATATTTGAACATGTTTCATCACTCAGGTTTGGCATGGAAACGGCCCTGAATGATCTTAAGCAAAAGGGTAATCAAATTCTGTTCCCCACAGAATTTACCCGTGGAACAAAAGGAATTCCCATAAACGGGCTGATCTGGATGGGCGATGTCGGTTTTATGAAAACTCAAATCCGGGAAAAGTTAAACGCTGGTTTTCGATGTTTAAAACTAAAGATTGGCGCTTTAAACTTCGAAGAAGAACTACATCTTTTAAAATCTATTCGTAAAGAATATCCCCCGGAACTGCTAACACTACGGGTAGATGCCAATGGTGCTTTTTCTCCCGGTAATGCCCTGCAAAATTTGGAAGAACTGGAAAAATTAAAGATCCATTCCATTGAGCAACCCATTGCTGCAGGTCAGATCTCTGAAATGGCTCATCTTTGCAAAAATAGTCGCTTGCCAATAGCCCTCGATGAAGAACTGATTGGCATACACAAATCTGAAGATAAAAGACAGTTATTAGCAACTATTAAACCTCAATATCTGGTTTTAAAACCAGGTTTACACGGAGGTTTTTCTGGATGCGAAGAATGGATCATACTTGCTGAAAAACAAAATATTGACTGGTGGATTACTTCCTACCTGGAATCGAACATTGGTTTAAACGCCCTGGCACAATGGACTTTTACAAAAAATATTTGTTCTTTCCAGGGCTTAGGTACAGGCCAGTTGTTCTCCAACAACTTCGATTCTCCCCTCGAAATAAGACGTGATAAACTCTGGTATAACCCGGAAAAAGATTTTCAATTGCCCAAGGTAAAATGAACATTAAACCAAGTCATATTACTTTAAATGGCCAGCAGATAGAAATATCAGATCTGCTGAATAATATACAGCCTGATACCGAACCAATGGAGCAGCTTGTGGCCTTTCTGAAAGAATGGTATTCAAAGGAATTATTTATCAAAGTTCAGACTTCGGGAAGTACAGGAAAACCAAAGACAATTCAACTGAATAAAACCTTTGTTGCTGAAAGTGCCAAACGTACCCTTAAGTATTTCCAGTTAAAGGAAAACGACAGAGTGTTACACTGCCTCCCGGTCAGATATATTGCCGGAAAATTAATGATTATTAGAGCGCTTCTGGGCAAACTCAACCTATTCATGGTAGAGCCATCGAGCAATTTTTCGTTTCTGAAAAAATCGGCTTTTCGATTTGCGGCCATGGTTCCCAACCAGGTGAATAAACTTTTTGATGTAAAATCCGGGCATTGGAATATTGACCAGTTACTGATTGGCGGCGACGCCATTTCTTCGCACCTGGAGGAAAAATTACGCCATGTTAAAACAGCATGTTACTCCAGTTATGGAATGACTGAAACAGCCACTCACATCGCCATTCGAAAACTAAATGGCCACGATTCAGAGCCTTATTATCATTGCCTGGAAAACATCAGTGTTCAACTTTCGCACGAGAATTGTTTGCAGATATTTATTGAAGAACATGAACTTTCTCCACTTAAAACAAACGACATTGCCGAATTAAAAAACAGGCAAACCTTTCGAATTCTTGGGCGATCGGATAATGTTATCATTTCCGGCGGAGCCAAATATTCGCCCGAAGCCATTGAAAAAAAACTGGAAGCAAGTATTGAGCTTCCCTTTATGATTTCGTACTTGCCGCATAAAAAGCTGGGAAAGCAATTGGTTTTGCTGGTTGAGGCCCCGCAAAGTGCTGAATTACAAAGCAGATTGGAAAGGGCCTGCAAGAACAAATTGGATAAGTTTGAATTCCCCCGGCAAATACTATTTACCGAACAGTTACCCCGTACAGATAATGGCAAATTAATAAGAAAGTAAATCTTCCGTTTTCATCTGAAAATGTTTTATTTAAGTAACTATAAATCTGTTTATTATACATACTGGTATTTTGATCTTTTTCCATTGATCCGATGGAACTCGTCCCGACTCATCGGGACTCGTTTCATGTAAAACAAAAAATTTACTACCTTTCTGCTGCCTGAAAAAACGAATCAGAGAATGATGAAAAATTCATTGGTTAATAAACACCATTATTATAACGACCTCCGCTTAAATGTTCGGGCAATTATTGGAATTTGTCTGGGCGTTTTTCTTTTTCTTTTATTTTTCCAACCTTTCAATCTGCGAAATTCTGATTTCAACAAGCAACTTTTAACCTTGGCAGGATTTGGAGGCATTTCTCTTCTGCTTTTTGCATTAATGCGTTTGTTTATTCCGGCAATAAGCCCGGGCATATTTTCTGATAAAAAGTGGAATCCCGGCAAGGAAATATTTTACGACTTTTTGTTCGTTGTACTTAATTCAGTAGCTTTTTCTTTTTTTGCACGATATGTCGGAAAAATTCCGGTTAACTTTCATGTTGAAATTATTATTGTAATTATTGGCATTACATCGGTTGTGGTTCTGGTGCTTGTTAATGAGTTTCATTACCTGAAAAGACGTCTTCACTTATTAAATCCCCAGGTTAATAACTCCGAATCGACAGAGCCACCTGAGGAAAACATTAAAATTGAATTTGAGTCGGAGAATAAAACAGAATTTTTTCAGGTCCTGCTTCGTGAGATTATCCTGATTAAATCGGCAAATAATTACATCGAAGTAAATTACATTGATGATAACAAGCTACACAAGAAGCTTATTCGGAGCACACTTAAATCAACCGAGACACTTTTTGCCAAATATCCAACCTTGATTCGTTGTCATCGTTCCTGCATGGTGAATAAACGCTATATTCAAAAGGTTACCAAAGGAAGCGACGGATTGGTGCTCAAAATTCTTAATTACCCCGACGAAATTCATGTTTCGCGCCAATATGTGCTTAAAGTAAAAGAGGCACTAAAGAGTAAGTAAAGCGTTTTATTGTATAATTGACTGATCGAATTGAAGCGATTGACTTCGGTTAAAGTGTTTGTTTTTGCATCATTTTCAATCTCATTCTTATCCAGTGACAAATGTCGTTCACCCCAAATAAATGCCAGAAGTCCCAAAAATACTGCAATAACCACTATTCACGCTCAACAATCCCAAGTTCTTCCGATCCTGCTGAATTGATCCGAAATTTGTAGTTAGATTATTTTATCAGATCACGGCAAAAATGCAACAAGCATGACCATTTCTTTTGTCTTTGTGTGAAAACATTAATAATCAGTATTAAAAATTACATCCATGAAAATACTATTGGTTTACCCGGAATACCCCGACACTTTTTGGAGTTATAAACATGCATTAAAGTTTGTCTCAAAAAAAGCTGCATACCCGCCACTCGGATTAATAACCGTGGCTTCGCTCTTACCCGAAGAATGGGAAACAAAGCTTATTGACATGAACATTGAAAAGCTGTGTGCTGAGGACCTTCTATGGGCTGATTATGTTTTTGTGAGTGCCATGAGTACCCAGATTCAATCGGCGTCAAATGTAATCGCACGCTGCAATGCTCTGTTAAAACCCGTGGTAGCCGGTGGGCCACTTTTTACTGCCGACTACGAAAAATTTGATAACGTCGACCACCTTGTGTTAAATGAAGCAGAAATAACACTGCCACTTTTCCTCAAAGATTTAAAAACCGGCAATACCAAACACCTTTATGAAAGTAATGATTTTGCCGATGTAAAAGAATCACCTCTCCCCGACTACTCATTGGTAAAGCACAATAAATACACATCGAAAAGCATACAGTTTTCGCGAGGCTGCCCGTTTAATTGCGAATTTTGCGACATAACGGCATTGCTGGGACACAAATGCAGGATAAAATCCACCAGGCAAATTATCCAGGAACTGCAAAACATTTACGATACAGGCTGGAGAAGTCAGGTATTTTTCGTGGATGACAATTTTATTGGAAACAAACACATGCTTAAAACCGATCTTCTGCCTGCCATGATTACATGGATGGAAGAACACGATCATCCCTTTCATTTCACAACAGAAGCATCGGTAAACCTGTCTGATGACGATGAACTGATGCACCTGATGACAAAGGCCGGTTTCCTGACAGTATTTGTGGGGATTGAAACCCCTGAACCTGTTGCACTTGAAGAATGCAACAAGGTTCAAAATATAAACCGGAACCTCATGGATAGCATAAAAAGAATTCAACAGGCAGGTATGGAAGTGCTGGGTGGTTTTATCATCGGATTCGATAGCGACACACCAAACATTTTCCGACAACAAATCGAATTTATTCAGAAAAGCGGTATTATTTCGGCAATGATCGGTTTATTAAATGCACCCACAAAATCGCAACTCTATAAACGCCTCAAAGCCGAAGGAAGGATTTTGGAAAAATGGACGGGAGATAATACCAGTAATGCCATGAACTTTATTCCAAAAATGAACAAAAAGGAGCTTGAAACAGGATTTACAGAAGTGATCAGAGGAGTATATGGAGGTAAGCCATTTTACGATCGGGTGCGTGTGTTTTTACAGGATTTTCAACCGGCAGCAAAGAAGAAGAACAGACTGGATATCATAAGATTGATGGCCTTCATAAAATCAATTATTATCATTGGCATTTTCGATAGCCACCGAAAATATTACTGGCAGTTATTTTTCTGGAGTCTGTTCAATCGTTTCGATTTATTCCCAATGGCAATTACTTATACCATATACGGTTACCACTATAAAAAATCGTATGATAAAATATTTTAAAGCGGTATCGATGGCTTCCATCGAACTCACGCCATTATTTTAAGCGGGAACGGCAATGACCATTGAAATACCATCAACCACAAGCTTATCTGCAACGGTTTTACCCAATCCCGATTCATTGATGTCATTTCCATCGGCGATTACCCTGTAATCTCCTTCCGGTAAAGGAACAGAAACTTCATGTTCATTCCCGTTAAAAACCAGAATAATCTTGTCCCAGCTATCTCCCAGAGCTTTTCCATCGATGCAGTAAGAGATTACCCCCAGCTGGTATTGGGTACAAAAATCCAGGTTTCGTCTGATTTGTTCAGCAGTCGTCATACGGAAAGCCGGATGGTTTTTACGCAACAGGATGAGTTTCCTGTAATACTCAAAAACATCGATGTACGTATTTTTTCGACTCCAGTCCAATTGATTGACCACATCGGGCGACTTATATGAATTCCCGTTTCCTCCTTTTGTCCTGCAAAAATCTACACCTGCATGCAAAAGCGGAACACCCTGCGATGTTAATACCAAGGCCCCGGCCAGTTTCGTACGCTTGCGCAATTCTTCATCCTTGCTTTTTGGCAAACTTTGTTTTAGCTTGTCCCAAAGCGTGTAATTATCATGGCACGAAACATAGTTAATGCACTGGTCGGGCTCATCTGCCCAGGCTTTTTGCACCGAATCGATAAACCCATAATCGATTTGCAGATGATGCACAGCACCGCATATTCCAAATTTCACGGCTTCCTCGCGCAAAACCAGTCCACTGACAAAACCCTTCGATTTCTTATGGCCATGATTGCCCTTTAAGGCGTCTCTGAAATCATCATTAAAGCTTGCAATGCCAGGCAATTGTGCTGTATTTTCTTTCACTGCCCTTTGTTCCACGGGCATCGGACTTTGGTCGGCGGCCCAACCTTCTCCGTATAAAAACAAACCCCCATCAATTGTATTTAACTCATGGCGTATTTGTTGCATAGTTTGGACATCCAAAATTCCCATTAAATCGAAACGAAATCCATCCACATGAAATTCTTCTACCCAATATTTGAGCGTGTCGACAATGTACTTTCGCACCATTTCACGCTCTGATGCAATTTCGTTTCCACAACCCGATGCATTTGAAAAGGTTCCATCCGGTTTTTGACGGTAAAAATAACCCGGAACAATCTGGTTAAAAACCGATTCGCTGGCAAAATAGGTATGATTAAATACCACATCCAGAACAACACCAATTCCACTGTCGTGCAGGGCTTTCACCAGTTTCTTAAACTCAAGGATACGAGTCCTGCCATCGTAAGGGTCAGAAGCATACGAACCTTCCAGTGCATTAAAATGTTGCGGATCGTAGCCCCAGTTGTATTTTTCAAGTGGTTTCCTTTCGTCAACCGTCACAAAATCATTTACCGGCAATAAATGAACATGCGTTATTCCTAACTCTTTTAAATGTGCCAGGCCGGTTTTCACACCGCCCACAGATGTGGTCTGGTCCTCGGTAAATCCAAGGTATCTCCCTTTATTCTGAATACCCGAATTGTCAGCAATCGAAAAATCACGGATATGGGTTTCATACAAAACGGTTTCCGTGAAACCCTGGTACCGGGGTCCCTTGTCCAAAATCCAACCTTCCGGATTCGTTGTTTCAGGATTATAGATCATACCCCGCGAACCATTGGCACCCACACAACGGGCGTAAATTCCGGGAACCTCTTCCAGCCAATCGCCATCGTTAACTCTAAAAGTGTAGAACTTCCCCTGGTAATCCCCCGTTAAAACCGTTGACCAAATGCCATTCTTCATTTTTTGAAGATTGGTCTTATGGTAAGGTTCTCCGCTCAATCCATCTTTGTACAAGCGTAACTCAACCATCAGGGCTGTGGGCGACCAAATTTTAATGGTCGTTTTTTCGGGCGACCAGAATACACCAAGATCCTTGCCTTCGTATGCCGGATAGGTAGAAAAATCGATATGATTAAATTTCCAGTTTCTCATTTAAAACTTAAACAATGTCTTGCGCAAAAAAACCGATTTACTGCCCAGTCTCTTCCCTTTAATATCTGTCAAAATAATCTTCGCTTTTGGAAATTTTTTGAGGCTTTTATCATGTCCGTAGAAACGCCCCAGATCAATCTGCAAAGTGTGGCTTTTCCCCTTTTCCAAATAGAGGGGATAAAAACTGTGGTTTTCCATTCCCTTTATCCTGAACTTTCTTCTCAACCAGAAATTATCGAATACCAGAAGCGGCTGATCTATATCAAGGTCGCTGTTGCCGGTATTTTTTACAGTAAGTGTTAATTTGTCGGGATAGTAAAGGGCATCTTTTTCAAGCGAAATATTAACTCTCCTGTTCTGGAAGACTGGTTTTTTTTCTCTTCCGCCTTTCTTTTTGAAAGGCTTGGTCGTAAAGAAAAAAGCTACCGTAACAAGCACAATTACTAAAAATATCCAAAGTAATTTATGCCCTTCCGGACCTACTTCATTCCCGGCAAACATTACCTGGGATAACAATACTAAAAAAATCAATAAAAAACTCTTTCTCATCTTATGGTATTTTTTAGCATGCTCCTTATTCCTGTTTTACGATTAATCAACAAATCATTCAAAGCCGGGGCACGTAAGTGCAAAGAAAAATGAATCATTTGCGTTTGTGCGATCCCCCAAATGGCGGATTCTCATGCCCTGTTCACCAAAATGATTACCGGGACAAATGTAATTAGAAAATGTTACAGGATGGAGATTTCACCTTTGAGATTACACTTACTTAACATGCAACCCGGAAATGATTGATCAGGATTGTCAGATATTCAGATTTTCGGATTGTCAGACATCCGGCAATCTGGAAATACAGTAAGGTGACAAAAAATGAATTTGCTGCTTTTTAGCAAGCACAGAAGGCAATTCTTTTAAGGGCATTACATGTGTGATGCCACAGTGCCCGGCACGTTTATAACTTTCTGTGGCTAATATCTTATATCGAATCGCGTTATTTTACTAATTTCGAAACATAAACCAATATAGCCGGAAAATATGAGAGTAACTTTGACCTTTTTAACAGGGCTTATTCTTTGCCTCAGTTCCATTGCTAATGACCAACACGATAAAGTAAGCCAGGGGAAAAACGAATCCCCCGAAAAATTGCTTTTTGTTGTACGTCACCAATATGCACAGGACCATCACAATACAGCAACTCTTTTCCAAACCGGAGAAATAAACACTGAAAAATTCAATCCGGGTGCTGCTTTAAAGATTCTGGATTCGCCATCAGGTCAAACCACAACACTTCTGGAAACCAATAGTGGTGTGATTCGCGATCCTGAAGTATCGTTCGACGGCAAGAAAATTATTTTCTCATACCGCAAAAACATCAACGACGATTACCACATTTACGAAATAAATGCCGATGGCAGCCAACTAAAACAGTTAACCTACGCAAAAGGCGTTTCCGATATCGATCCCCTCTATTTACCCAACGGACAAATCATTTTCAGCTCAACACGCGAACCAAAATATTGCATGTGCAACCGCCACATCATGGCCAACCTTTACCGCATGAATCCCGATGGATCAAACATTGTGCAGCTGGGTAAAAGCACCCTGTTTGAAGGGCACTCTGCACTCATGAATGACGGAAGAATTATTTACGATCGCTGGGAATATATTGACCGCAATTTTGGTGATGCCCAGGGATTGTGGACTGTAAATCCGGATGGGACAAAACATGCGATTTTCTATGGCAACAACATGAATTCACCGGGCGGTGTTATTGATCCCCGTCCCTTACCCAATAGTAACCTGGTACTCTGTATTTTTGGTTCCTGTCACGACAGACCATGGGGAGCACTGGCACTTATCGATCGGTCGAAAGGTGTTGATGGAGAGCCTTCGGTTTTAAAAATCTGGCCGGAACATTCCCGCAAACTTATCGGGAAGGGCAATTGGGATACCTTCATGCAATTGGATGTACGTTACGAAGATCCTTTCCCGCTAACGGACGAGAAATTTTTGGTTTCCAAAACGCTGTCCCTGGGCAAGGAAAAAAACGGCCATCATCCGAAAAAAGAGAAAATGGCCATTTATTCCCTCGATATCAATGGAAATGAAATCCTGCTGTTTGAAGATGAAAAGCAGAGTTGTTTCGATCCCATGCCCCTGGCACCCAGGGTCAAGCCACGCAACATCCCAACAGCACGGAAATTCGACGAATCGCCGGGGTACTTCTACGTGCAAAACGTATACGAAAGTACACATATGAAAGGTGTTGAAAAAGGGGACGTAAAATATCTTCGCGTCATTGAGTCGCCTGAGAAAAGAACCTATACACAACCGTCGTGGGGGGGACAAGGACAACAGGCTCCAGGAGTAAACTGGCATAGTTTCGAAAATAAGAAAATCCTGGGAATGGTTCCGGTTGAGGCTGATGGATCGGTGTATTTTGAGGCTCCTTCAGGCAAATTTTTGTTCTTCCAGTTACTGGACGAAAATAAAAAAATGCTGCAATCTATGCGAAGCGGAATAATCGTTCATCCGGGTGAAACCAATGGTTGTATTGGCTGCCACGAAGACCGTTTGATGGGGCCTCCGGTTGTTTCGAAAATGCCGGCTGCTTTGCGAAAACCACCTGCTAAACTTTCGAAACCGGAAGAAGTGGAAAATTATAGTTACATGCGCGATATGCAGCCTGTATTTGATAAGCACTGTGTTACATGTCACGACTTTGGCAAAACAGCAGGCGACCAGCTCATTCTTGCCAGCGACCGAAATCCATATTTCAATGCTTCGTACATTGATATTCATCTCAAAAAACAGATCGCCGGTGTTGGTGGAGGACCATCCAGCATTCAAGAGGCAAAGTCCTGGGGCTCTCACGCCAGTAAGCTGGTTAAAGTTATTGAAGCCGGACACCATGATGTTTCGCTTTCAAGCCGGGAAAAAGAAGCCCTCTATACCTGGATCGACATGAACGGAATCTATTATCCCTTTTACGAGTCGGCATACCCCAATAACCCCGCCGGCAGAAGTCCGCTAAGCTTTGAAGAACTGGATACTTTAGAAACATTAACAGGGGTAGAATTTAAACATCTTGCCGCACATGGGCGAAAACTAGGACCACAAATTGCCTTTGAACGTCCCGAACTAAGTCCGTGCCTGCAAAAAATTGTAAACGATGAGGTCGCCTACTCCAAAGCCTTAGCAATTATTCGTAAAGGGAAAGAAAGATTGATCGAAATCCCCAGGGCCGACATGCCTGGTTTTAAACCCTGCATGGAACAGCAGGAGCAGCTGAAAAAGTATATGATCCGGCAAGAACTTGAAAAGGAAAATAACAGAGCCATTGAAGAAGGTCGACTCATTTACGATACTGAGATGTGATACCAGCTTAGGCCTAAAACACCATATATATTGATACTTCCCATTCTGTTGCGATGGTTCTGCAGGCAAAATAAGTTACCATCCAATGCCGAATTTTAGGCTCATAATTGTATTCATCGGGAAAAAGAATACCTCTTACAAAATCACGAAAAACTTGAAATTTGCAGATACACAATGTATATGTGATGAAATTCCCGTAAATTTAGTACTGCTGATCAGGTCAGTAAAAAAATACATTCAACAAATGGTACTCATGAAACGGGCATGAGAAGGCAAAAAAACGTAATGCTGTTCAAACTAGAGCTGATGAGTGTCCATCAGTTGGGTGAGACGTATTGTCGTTTGTGTTCTGCCATCCGGAGGATTATCCTGGTTCTACTGGTTCTTCTCCCGCTTTGTACATTTGCACAGCAAAACCATGAAAATGTTCCAAAAACATCTTTACTGGAACCGGTTTCAGAAACACTTGAAGAATTATCGATTTTTAAAAATGATGATCCGCTTAAAATAACTTTAAAATACGACATCACCTCTTTTATAAGACACAAAGAGAAAGGCGAATATCTCGATGCAGTTTTTATTATGCATTTAAATCCCACTGATTCCATAAGAAAAAAAATAAGACTAAAAGCCCGCGGAAAATTCAGGCGCGGACATTGTTTCTTTCCCCCCATTTATTTGAACTTCAAAACCGATCCCCTTGAAAATACAGAGTTAGCAGGAATAAAGAAAATTAAGCTTGTAACTCACTGTTCCTCTTCAAAGTTATATCGCAAGTACATATTAAAAGAATACCTTGCTTATAGATTGTATAACATTCTGTCAGAAAATAGCTTTCGGGTAAAACTGGTTAATATTGAATATATCGATACCGGCAAAAAACAGCGGAATTATCAGCGATTAGGATTCCTGATTGAACCACTGGAGCTGATTGCAAAACGAACAAACTCGGTTGAAGTCCAACCTGAAAGGATCAGGGGACCAGATGTTGTTGAGGAGGAAAGTGATGTGGTTTCGCTTTTCCAGTATTTAATTGCAAATACCGACTGGCGCATAAAGGGAGGTCATAATATGAAATACCTGAGGTCCTTAAGTAATACAAGCCAGGATGTAACACCCATACCCTACGATTTCGATTATTCGGGGTTTGTTGGGACAAGTTATGCCGTACCACAAACATGGACAAGCATTGAAAACGTAAAAGAGAGAGAGTATTTAGGATACTGCAGGAATGACGATGCGGATTACCAGGTAGCCATCGATCATTTTATTAAAAATAAAGATGAGATCATGCATACCTTAAAATCGTTCGAATACCTGGATGAAAAAGAAAGAAAGTATTTAATGAAATTTACCGAAGACTTTTACAAAATGACCGAACGTCCCAAAGTTTTAATTAACACCTTGAAGCGTGAATGCAGAACAGATTTTTAAACCATAAACCATGAATGTATTACTCATTATTCAAGACGGAATTCAAGACGGAATTTACATCAGCGGAGAAACCTGGCTCGATTTTTTGCTTCGGCTCGGGGTAAATATTGTATCCATTTTCGTACTCATCCGATTTATTTATTACCCCAATAATAGTCGTGTGAAGTATTTATTCACCTTTTTTTTAATGGGAATGATGATTTTTCTGATTGCTTCAATCCTCGATCAGGTGGAATTAAACATGGGAATTGCCTTTGGCTTGTTTGCCATCTTCGGAATAATCAGGTACCGCTCGCCATCCATCGATTTAAAGGAAATGACCTACCTTTTTTTGGTTATAGGTGTTTCTATGATTAACGCACTGGTCGTTTTCAATATCACCGATTGGTTTGGACTGGCTCTTGCAAATTTTATTGTCCTTGCTTCAGCTTTTTTTATGGAAATTTACTTGCCCAAGAATTATGTCTCGAAAAGAACTTTGATTTATTCTCCCACTGATTTTTCGGTTTTAAACAGTAATGAATTGCTGCTTGAAGAAATCAGACAAAATACCGGGATAGACGTTCTAAGAGTCGAAATAGAAAAAGTAAACAAGACAAGAAACGAGCTAACAGTTCTCATTTATTTTAACGAAAATAACAAAGACTACACGCTTTCTCCCCATGCCGCACAGGAGGAACAAAGCGAAGATAACAATGGATGGGAAAGTACGTCAACCGGATCTTATAACTAAACCACTATGCATTGGAAATACATAGGTTTGA
>JBFEWU010000103.1:0-13048 GCA_041546215.1 Draconibacterium sp.
ATGAATTCGGGAAGTACCGGTTGAAGATGGAGATTAACGATGAGTATGGGTGCCAGTTTTTGGACACATTAAATATGGAGTTCCATAACCAGCCTGAAGCCCGGATTATCATGGATGAACAAAAATGTAAGGGCTATAGCCTGGAATTGAGTTTTGGTGGAACAAGAGTTGAGGATGCCCTTTTTTCGTGGTATTATAACGATTCCGTTTATCAGTCGGGCACTAACCTTGAAAAAGTGATCCTTCCGCTTGGTTATGGTGAATTGAACCGTAGAGTTGGTTTGAAAGTAAACGAACAGGCTTGTGTGGATTCCAGCATTGAAAATGTTACCGTTACTCCAATTGTTGAAATTATTACGGACAATACCGAGGGATGTACTCCTCTGCTGGTGCAGTTTGAGGCAAAAGCCACAGAAGCTGTCGGGGAGTATACCTGGGATTTGGGAGATGGAACAACTTCCGCCTTGCAATTCGTCTCCAACCAGTACGTTAATGCGCTAAGCGTTGATACAACTTTTGACGTAAGTTTAACGGTGGTTTCAAAAGAAGGGTGCACCAATACCGGTACAATGGAAGATTTGCTTTTGGTTCATCCAAAACCATCGGTGGATCTATCCTTCGAAGAGGAGGAGTGTAATCCGGAACAGATGGAAATCTGGTACGAAGGTTCGGGAAATGATGCCGATGTTTATCATTGGGATCTGAGCTCCCTGTTGCCCGGTGAGGTTCTTGCAGATCCCGGAAATACCAAAGGGCCGCTGGAATTTCAAAGAAGCTCAGAGCCCACAGCCGAAATTGGAATTCACCTGGTTTCAGAGTTTGGCTGCAATTCGGATACTATAATCAAAACCTGGCAGCGAAAACCCATTTTTGAAATTCAGCTAGATACGGTTGAAGGTTGCCCTCCACTGGGTGTTCTGGTTCAGGCGCAGGTGCTAGATGGGATTGATGAGGTTGACTTTCGTTATGATCTGGGTGATGGAACCATCGGATCAGGCCAGTCGGCTGATCATATTTATACCGCTGCCAACACCAAAAACAGGATTCAATTTACGGGAACTTCGGGTATTACCGGATGTTCGGACACCATTCAGTACAAGGATAGTGTTTTTGTTTATCCCGTTCCCGAAGCTGCGTTTATCCCGGTTCCTGAAGTGGTTTTAGTAAGTGATCCTGAAATCGTATTTGAAAATAATACCGCCGGTGCAAATTTCTATGAATGGGATTTTGGTGATATGTCTGCCATTTCAAGCGAACAGTCACCCATGCACAGATATGCCGATATGGGTTTTTATGATGTCAGCTTATTTTCATACAATGATCTGGGTTGCCTGGATTCAACATCGAAGCGGATTATCGTTGCTTTTGACCGACTTTTCCCACCCAATGCTTTTTCACCCAATGCTACCATGGAGGAAGACCGTGAATTTAGAATTCACTCGGAAGGAGTAGCTGACGAAGGATACCGACTACTGATTTTTAATCGCTGGGGAGAAGCTGTGTTTGAATCGAGCAGTCAGCAACAGGGTTGGGATGGGAAGATGAAAAACGGGGACTTTGCACCCACCGGAGTTTACACCTGGGTGCTGCAATACCTCGATTTTAGAGGTGAAAAGCACAATCAACAGGGAACGGTTGCCCTGGTATACTGATCATCGACCTAAATTTATTGCGGGCAAATCGTAACCATTACCGGTTATTTGCTTAGATCATCGGAATTAGCATTTTCTTCCTGATGGGGACTTTTCCTTTATTTCCCAAAAAGAAAGTCAGCGAAATTTCATGAGACCCATGGCTGTAATTGGATAACTGCGACAAGGTATAATCGAAGCTGTAACCAAACTGGAATTTCTCACGCGCAAAGCCAGCCAAAGCAATAAAAGCATCCGGACGGGTGTCAATATTGTTTCGAAACCAGGCTCCAAACAAAAACGATTTTTCAATCATATAAATCCCAAGGTTCAACTGTTTAAAACTTCCCTGCTGCTGGTATAAAATGTTGGGTGAGAGTGTGAATTCCCGCGATAATAAACCGTGATGGAGTTTTCTTGATCGTGCCCCGGCATGCACCGTTATTTTCATCGGAAGTTTACTTTTATTGTCGCCCTCTGTAATCGATTGATCGGGTTGTGTTAAATGATGAACACTGGCTCCCCAAAATACTTCCTTATGCTGGCCTACAGCACCAATCGCAAAATCAGGGTAAGCCTTCTTATCATCGCTAATCACAAGGGGGTAACCCGGTGTGATGCTTCCACTCAACTGATCGATCTCGGAGGGAAATATCAGTCCATTGCCATCGAATTGTTTGAGCACAATACCACCACTCAGCCCCAGGGTCATAAAGCTCTCCATTCCCAGTTGAAGGTGGTAAGAATACGATAAGGAGCCCGAACTGGTGTTTACAATGTTGTTGGGTTCCCGGTCGTAATACACCTGAAAACCAATTCCTGCTTTGTGTTTTTTCAGCAGCTGGTCGTACGAGAGGGAGTAGGTTGTAAATGAATTGCCTTTGGAAGGCCACTGGTTGCGGTAGTTTATTACTGTACGGGCTAATTCGGTCGTTCCTGCAAAGGCTGGATTTAAGTGAAGAGGATTGGCAAAAAACTGTGAATATCCGGGATCCTGGGCACATAATATGCCCGGATAAAAAAGTAAAACTATGATCAGTCGCTTTAGGTTCATCCGGTTAGATCCCAATTTTTTTAGAGCGCGTCAAAATACGAAATGATTCTTACTTTTTAGGTGCCCAGGGTTTTATTTTTGAATAATGAACGGGTGGAATATTCATGTTTAAAGAAATCTCGCAGCTTATGCCCGTAAGGTCCGAAACTCCGGGAACACCAATTCCGGTGTTCAGATTTATTTTCAAATGCCTGGTGGTATAGCCGATCGTGCCTCCCAGGCAATGAATATGGTTGGTAAAATCGCTTTGCAGAAAAACGCCAAAGGTTTTATCAATTTGCTCTATTTTTATACTGGCACGACTCAAAAT
Source organism: Draconibacterium sp. (assembly GCA_041546215.1). Taxonomy (GTDB): domain Bacteria; phylum Bacteroidota; class Bacteroidia; order Bacteroidales; family Prolixibacteraceae; genus Draconibacterium. Next base: position 2,996 of record JBFEWU010000103.1, read on the forward strand.
AAATTCACGGTTATAAAAAACAATGAGCTCAGGTACGCTTTGATAAGGACTTGATTTTAATCCGCGGCGGTTCCCCTTAAGCTTTTTCGATAGATAAAAAGATAAACTTAAGGGCACATCTTCCGGTTTCTGGTATCCGTCACTGTCGTCGTCCGATAAATTAAAATGAAGGGGAGTATTGCCGGCCAGTCCAAACACCAAAGAATTAAATTCGCATAAAAATCCAAGACCGGGTTTGAGCAAATAGTAGCGCGTAAATTTTTTGCCCGGTAAACTGGATCTGTCGCCTTTGGCCACGAACATCTGGTCGAGAAGATAAGTAAACCAATGTTTGGTGGCCAGGGCCATTCCTGTGCTGGCCGAAAAGCGGATACGTCCGCCTGTGAATTTTTGCTCCAACCCGGCATACGCAAAATTTAGTTCGCTTATACTAATATTGTTTTGGCCGATCACACCGTGCTGCATAGAAATGGCAAAGCCTCCTTTTATTTTCTCGAAAGGTGCATCGTAGCTGGCATAAAAAAGGTTGTAGGCACGTTCTTTACTCAGAAAATAATATTGATTTCCGCTGTTAAAACTTTTATGGTTATTTAATCCGGCAAATGAAGGATTAATTAAAACCGGACTCGAGAAAGCCTGTAAATAGGTTTCATTTTGTCCCTGAGCAATAACAGCAGAGAAAATAATAATGGAGGCAGTCAGTATGTGAAAAACAAACTTCAAGCTACAGCTAACATCTATTATGGGACCATTTTTAGAATTTCCTCCAGGAAATAACCTTTTTGTTCATTTGCCTTTTTTAAGGCCCTGGCAATTTTAAGTTTTATTTCTCTGAGTTCTTCTTCGGGTGGAAAGTGTTCCATGTTTTCGATAACCGTAAAAGCCTCAAAAGCCACTTCCCATTCACCATCAATTACCAGGTCAACAAAAACCTCTGTATGAGCACTGAAATCCAGTCCGTTTTGCCAGCATGTGGTCAATATTTCCTTGCGAATTTTTGCGAACTTTTTTTCGCATAAGGCCTCAGCGAATACGGGAACTGTTGCTTTGTCTTTTACAGTTCCCAAAAGTTTTATAATTTCCTTTTGAATTTCGGTTTCCGGACCGGCAAGTAACAATTCAAAAAGAATGGGAAGATATTGTTTGTTTCCAATCTCTTTTAAAGAATTGAGTGCCGAAAGCACTACACTCGTATTTGCCGAAAATAGTTTGTTTTTTATTTCTGAGTCTACTTTTTGCTTGTTCATAATCGCATTTTGAATGTTAGCAAATTTACATTTTAAAAGGGCTAAAACAAAGGTAGCTTAGAAATGTTTGTTTATAATTATACCTTTACGGGATTCATGAAAAACAACACTTAATTTAAAATAGATTTAAGTGAAAAATATTGATGAATTAAGAGATACACATGTAGGACGGTTGATGCTGAAATATTTTGTTCCGGCATTTATTGGCGTATTTGTAAATGCACTTTACAATATTGTCGACCGTATTTTTATTGGCCAGGGGGTTGGTGCTGAGGCGCTTTCAGGAATATCTGTGATATTTCCGGTAATGCTGATTATGATGGGCTTTGGAATGCTAATCGGAATTGGTACCGGTGTTTATGTATCCATCAATCTGGGAAAGAAAAAAATGGATCGTGCCGAGAAAACGCTGGGCACAGGATTCACCTTAATGATCATTGTGTCGGCAGTAATAATGATTGTCACCTATGCACTAAAGGTTCCCATATTACGCTCGTTTGGTTCCACCGAAGAAACCTTTCAATATGCCAACGATTACCTCGATATCGTGCTGGCTGGCGTGGCTTTTATGGTAATTGGTTTTTCACTGAATAATGTTATTCGCTCGGAAGGAAATGCCCGTGTCGCGATGACTTCAATGATCTTGAGTTCGGTTACAAATATTATTCTCGATCCTGTTTTTATTTTCTGGCTTGATATGGGCGTAAAAGGTGCTGCTTATGCCACCGTAATTTCCATGTTTGTTTTAATGCTTTGGGTATTGTATCACTTTTTGAAGAGTAAAAAAGCAGTGATTAAACTCCGACGAAAAAATTTAGGTGTCGATTGGGAAATAGCACTGGAAATTTTTGCAATTGGAATGTCTCCTTTTTCCATGCAAATTGCGGGTAGTTTCGTTCAGGGCTTACTCAATAAAAAGCTGATTGATTTTGGCGGAGACCTGGCGGTTGGCGCCATGGGGATTATAAACTCGGTAATGACCTTGTTTATTATGATTATAGTGGCCCTGAATATGGCATCGCAACCCATAATTGGATTTAATTACGGGGCCAAATCAGTGGAGCGAATAAAACAAACGCTTCGCATAACACTAACTTCGGCCAGCATCATTGCCCTTGCTTCCTTTGCCTTTTTGGAAGCTTTCCCGGGTGCCATTGTGAAAGTTTTTAACAGCGACAGTCAAGTATTGTTCGATATTGCAACACGCGGACTTCGCCTGGTAATTTTAGCCTTCCCGATCGTCGGATTCCAGGTGGTGGCTTCAAATTTTTTCCAGGCAATTGGCAAGGCCGGTTTATCCATGTTCGCCACACTTTTTCGCCAGGTAATTGGATTAATTCCACTTTTGTATATTTTGCCCACCTATTTGGGAATCGACGGTATTTGGTTGAGTTACCCTGTGGCTGATACCCTTTCGGCAATGGTGGTCGGTTTTCTTCTGTGGCGCGAATGGCAACGTTTGCCACTTATTGTTCAAAACAAGGAACTTGAGACAAATTAATTAATTCCATTCTATTCTTAAACCTATGTATTTTCCAATGCATAGTGTTTTAGTTGTTAGCTTGTGTTCAGCGATTAAACTTTCAAGTTGAGTTTTTCACGAAGTGCTATGCCAGTGTATGAATTTGCAACTTTCACCATATCTTCCGGCGTTCCTTCAAAAACCAGCTCTCCGCCCAAATTCCCACCTTCGGGACCCAGGTCGATGATCCAGTCGGCCGACTTTATAATTTCCATATTGTGCTCGATAATAATTATCGAATGACCTCTTGAAATTAAAGCATTAAACGAAACGAGCAGTTTTTTTATGTCGTGAAAATGCAGTCCGGTTGTAGGCTCATCGAAAATAAAAAGGGTAGGCGAGTCTTTTTCCTTTGCCAGGAATGATGCCAGCTTTACACGCTGACTTTCACCTCCTGATAGTGTGCTCGACGATTGCCCCAGTTTTATGTAACCCAGTCCAACTTCCTGCAAGGGTTTCAGGCGTTTGTTAATTTTCTTTTCAGTTGAGGAGCTGCCTTTTCCGAACACTTCGATGGCCTGGTTAACGGTCAGGTTTAAAATGTCATCTATGTTTAGCTCCCGGTAGCGAACATCCAGAATATCTTCCTTAAATCGTTTCCCGTTGCAGCTTTCGCACAGGAGAAATACATCGGCCAAAAATTGCATTTCAACTTTAATTGTTCCTTCACCCTGGCACTCGTCACAGCGCCCACCATCCACATTAAATGAAAAATGGGAAGGTTTTAATCCCTGTATTTTAGCCGCCTGCTGAATTGAAAATAGTTTACGAATTTCATCGTAGGCTTTTAGATAGGTTACCGGATTCGAACGCGATGATTTACCGATTGGATTCTGGTCGATAAACTCGACGGCATCCAGCATTTTGTAATCGCCCAGCAGGGCATCATGTTGTCCGGTACGTTCACCATAACCGCCCAGTATTTTTGTGAGTGCCGGCGTTAGTATTTTCGATACCAGCGATGACTTTCCAGAACCACTTACTCCGGTAATTACACTTAACGTATTTAGTGGAAATTTTACGCGCACATTCTTCAAATTGTTTTCGCGGGCACCCACAAGTTCAATGGAGTTGGTCCATTTTCTGCGCTGCACCGGAACCGGAATCTTTTCTACACCTGTCAAATATTTTGTAGTTAAGCTTTCAGGCTTTTTAGTGAGCTCTTCATGGTTTCCCTGGAAAACAACTTCTCCTCCGTGTTGCCCGGCGAGCGGACCTATATCAATTACTTCATCGGCTGCGCGAATAATATCTTCATCGTGTTCAACCACAAGAACAGTGTTGCCAATTTTTTGTAAACGGCGCAACACTTTTATCAATCGTTCGGTATCGCGCGAGTGCAGCCCAATGCTGGGTTCATCCAGGATATAAAGCGAACCGACCAAACTGCTGCCCAGCGAAGTGGCCAGGTTTATACGCTGTGATTCACCACCCGAGAGCGTTGCCGACAGGCGATTCAGGGTTAAATACCCCAGACCTACATCACACAAGAATTCCAGGCGGTTTGTAATTTCAATGAGAATGCGTTTGGCAATTTCTTTGTCGTGCGCAGTAAACTCAATCTCATCAAAAAAGCAGCGTAAATCAGAAACCGGCATCAAAACCAGTTCCTGTAGCGATTTGCCGGCAATTTTTACATAGCCGGCTTCTTTTTTCAAGCGGCTGCCTTTGCACTCGGGACAAATGGTTTTTCCGCGGTAGCGCGACAACATTACGCGGTATTGAATTTTATAGCTGCTTTCTTCCAGGTGTTTAAAAAAGCGGTTCAGGCCTTTGAAATATTTGTTTCCTGTCCAGATCAGGAACTTTTGCTCTTCGCTTAGTTCATAAAAAGGTTTATGAATGGGGAAGTTGAATTTTTCGGCCGAGTAAAGAAGTTCTTTTTTCCACTCGCTCATTTTTTCACCCTTCCAGCAAGCCACTGCATCCTGGTAGATTGAGAGTGATTTGTTGGGAATGACCAGATCCTCATCAATGCCAATCACTTTGCCATATCCTTCGCAGCTTGGGCAGGCTCCTACCGGATTATTAAAACTGAACATGTGAACCGTTGGCTCTTCAAATTCAATTCCATCGGCCTCGAAGAGGTTTGAGAATCTTTGTGTTTCCGTTCCTTCTTTTTTGAATACCTTGATCACACATTCGCCATGACCTTCGTAAAATGCAGTTTGCACTGAATCGGCAATCCGGCTCTGGCTGTCCTCATCGTGCTGAACAGAAATGCGGTCGATAACCAGGTTACAGCTACCCGAACAAAAGTCTTCGCTTTTATTCTTCACCAACTCATCTATCCTTTTTATTTCGTCGTTGGTTTCAATGCGCGAGAAGCCTTGTTGCATCAACAGCTCGGCTTCCTGCAGAATGGTCCTGCCATTTTTAGCCTGAAGTGTTGCGCCTATTATCATTCGGGTACCTTCATCAAAAGTGTTGACGAAATCAACCACATCGCTAACCCGGTTCCGGGTAACCACTTCCCCTGATGCCGGAGAGATGGTTTTCCCGACACGAGCGTACAGCAATTTCAGATAATCATATATTTCTGTGGAGGTACCCACTGTAGAACGTGGATTCCTGGTGTTAACCTTTTGCTCGATTGCAATAGCCGGCGGTATTCCGTTTATGAAATCGACTTCAGGCTTATTGATTCTTCCCAAAAACTGTCGTGCATACGACGACAGACTTTCAACATACCTGCGTTGCCCTTCAGCAAAAAGCGTGTCAAAGGCCAACGATGACTTTCCCGAGCCTGAAACACCCGTAACCACAATCAATTTGTTACGTGGTATTTTTAGGCTGATGTTCTTTAGATTATGAACCCTTGCGTTCTGTATTTCAATGTATTTCGCCTTGTTCCTGTTGGACATAATTGTTCGATAAATGCAATAAAATGTTAAAAAAACTTGTATTTGTCGGTAAAATGTTTCATTTTTGGACGATACAAAATTAGAATAATAGTTTTACTTCACTAAAAATAGACGCCTATTGATAAAATTTACTTTCGTTTAAAAACATAAATAGAAGGTAATGTTCATACTAAATTCACTGAGCGACAATGAACTCGTTCAACGATTTATCAATGGCGATCAAGATTCACTTGAAACTTTAATCGTACGTCACAAAAGCAGGGTATTCTCATATATTTTGCTCATTGTGAAAAATCAGGAATTGGCGGAAGATATATTTCAGGAAACATTCATTAAGGTTATTCGCTCGTTAAAAAGAGGGAAGTATATCGAAAATGGAAAATTTGTTTCGTGGGTACTTCGGATTTCGCATAACCTGATCATTGATCATTTTAGAAAAGAGAAGCTCAAAGGCACAATTTCCAATGACAGCTCGGAAGTGGATATTTTTAATTCACAGAAGTTTGCTGAAGACACCATTGAAGATGAGATGGTGAACAAGCAAATATTGAGCGAGGTGAAACATTTGGTTACCGAATTGCCCGATGATCAGCGGCAGGTGATTTATATGCGCCATTACATGGGGCTTAGTTTCAAAGAAATTGCAGAGCAAACCGATGTGAGTATCAATACAGCCCTGGGGCGTATGCGGTATGCTTTAATTAACCTGCGCAAATTAATTGATGAAAAGAATTTAACACTCACCAAGTTTTAACTCTTTTTAACACAATAATTGGGGTGGCGTGGCGTTTTAAAGAAAAATGAAATTTAAAATGCCTATGCAAGATTACTCTACTTTATTTTATTTTGTTAAAAATTTTCAAAGCGATTTACAATCAAAACTAAGGGTTTGTAAGGATTTAGAAGATTCACTAACAACGATGGACTTCGAACCATCAGAACGTTCTGTAAAAAATATTCTTGATTTTGCCCGGTCGTACGATGTGCTGGAAACAGAGTCGACGGGTTATGTGGAAATGAATTTAAATTAAGACATAAAAAAAGGCACCATTTTGGTGCCTTTTTTTATATGTAATAGCTTTAGCTATTTATGTTGTCGCCTTAAAACACAGGTTCTATGGTAAAGCTGAATTCATAATTCTGTGCCTTGAGTGAGTATTCGGGATAGGGGCGGGCACCCCACGAATTATCACCGGCAACACCCATCATTTTTAAATCGGTACAAACAAATACACCATCCTTTTTAATGATGTCGTTGGTATGTCGGTAGTCGTCCATGTTTTCCATGTCGAAATCTTCAATTGGATTATGGAGTGCCGAGAATCCAACTTCCGGGGCTCCTGATATGCGTAAGCCTAATCCGTTTTCATTTCTCAGTTCGAACCAGCGTACATTGGTTTTATAGCCATTTTCCTGGGGACGAACGTAGTTGAAGTACTGATCGGCAACTTTACTTTGGTACAAGCCTACAAATGCACTGCGGTTTCTGTCGATGTAATTTTCGTGTGGTCCGCGTCCGAAGTATTGAAGTCTGTCGAAATGAACCGGCATTTCCCAACGCATACCGAAACGCGGCATATCCGCTAACTTTTCTTCATTGGTCTTGAATGAGTTATAAACCGTAATCTTTCCATCGCCTTTAATCGTATAGGTAACTGTTTGTGCAGAGCTTACCTTTTCAAGTTTATAGTCGACCGTAACTATTACATCGCCGGCCGAAGTGCTTGAAGCCTCAAACGATTCCGGTTTTATTTCGCGCGAAACCTCTCTCCAAACGCCAAGACGGCCCAGCATTCTACTTCCTTTATCGTTGTCGTTTGCAGGTCGCCAGAAGTTTACCTGAGGGCCTTTTTGGATTAATTCGTTTCCGTTTATTTTATACGAAGAAATGGTGCCTCCCGGCTTCTCAAACACTATGGTGAAATTAATCCCCTTTATGGTGCTTGTCTCTTCCGTGTCAGACAATTTTAGTGCATCAAGTGACTGATCCTCTGCAGCGGGAAAATCAGCTGATCCGGCCGCAAGTTTAAACTGATCGTGTGCCACTTCAAAGCCTGCTTTTCTGAAAGGCTTGTCACTTTTTAATTTCACTGAAAAATCAATAAAATATTCCATGCCGGGCGCAGCAGCCTGCAAAGTGACCGGGATAACAATGGTTTTGCTTTCGCCCGGTTGCAAATTAAAGTCTTCGAGCACATGTACTCTTTTGGCCATGCCATTTTCAGAAATCGTCCAGCTGATCTCATAATCACTTAAATCCATAAAATCGTGCCAGTTGGTAATTTTATACCCTGCAGGAGTTTCTTCAAAACGAACATATTGATAGGCGTATTTTACTTCCCACATGGCAGGATGTGGTGTATAATCGGCCGAAATTATACCATTACAAACGAAGTTATTGTCGCTGGGCATATTTTCACCGTAGTCGCCGCCATAGGCCCAGAACTCAGTCCCGTCATCGGCTTTTTTTACCAGTGCCTGGTCAATCCAGTCCCAGATGTACCCACCTTGCAACTGGTCGTTTCGTTCTTTATAAAACTCGTCCCAGAGGTCAACCAGGTTGCCGTTGCTGTTACCCATGGCGTGTGAGTATTCGCTTGAAATCATGGTTTTATCTTGCTTCTTGGAAGCGAAATTTTGAAGTGATTTTACACCAGGGTATTGCGGACAGAAAATATCGGTATTATCGCCCATAATTGCGCGTTCATAATGAATGGGGCGCGAAGGATCGCGTTCTTTTATGGATTTGTAAACTTCAGTGAATACTTCGCCGTCGCCGGCTTCATTACCCATGGACCATACAATTACACACGGATGATTTTTATCGCGCTCCACCATTCTCATATTGCGGTCAATGTGAGCATCAGTCCATTCCGCATTTTTGGCCAGTGAATATTTGCCATAATACATGCCATGTGATTCAATATTGGCTTCGTTGGTAACGTAGATGCCGTACTCGTTGCATAATTCGTAAAAACGCTCGCATGTGGGATAATGACTTGTTCGAACAGCATTAATATTAAACTGTTTCATCAGGGCAATTTCCTTAAGCATTGCCTCTTCACTGATCACATGGCCATTGTACTGGTCGTGCTCGTGGCGGTTAACACCTTTTATGGATACCGGAACACCATTCACATGGAAAATGGTATCAATCAGTTCAATTTTTCTGAATCCAATTTTTGTGGTCACCACTTCAATCGTTTCGCCGGCCTGGTTTTTCAGACTAATTACCAGGGAATAAAGATCAGGAGTTTCGGCTGTCCATTTTTTCGGATTGGTGACCTCTTTCACAAAGCTTAGTTTAGCATTTGCTTTCTTATTTATATTTGCTTCCTGTGAATCGCTGGCAATAACCGTTTTATTCGCATCAAAAATCTGGTACTCCACAATGTAATTCCCCGAACGCAGTTTGTCAAAGTCATTTTCCAGATCAACATCAAGTGAGAATATTCCGTTTTTATATTCCAGGTCCAAATCTGCTTTGGCAAAAAAGTCCCGAATGCGAACTTTGGGCGTTGAGTAGATGTATACATCGCGTTCAATTCCACTGATTCTCCAGAAATCCTGGCATTCGAGGTATGAACCATCCGACCAGCGATAAACTTCAGCGGCAATGCTATTCTCCCCCGGAACCAAATAGTTTGTGATGTCCCACTCAGCAGGAGTTTTACTCCCTTGTGAATACCCCACTTTTTGGCCGTTAACCCACAGGTAAAAAGCCGATTTTACAGCACCAAACTGAACAAAAATCTGTCTGCCGTCCCAATTTTCCGGAACGGTAAATGATCTGCGGTAAGAACCAACCGGGTTATAGTCGTGTGGAACTTTGCCCGGATTTGCCGGATAAATTTTTTCCGTAAATTCAATTTCATCCGAAACCGGTGCTTTATAATCGGCAAATTCGTATTGGTGGTTTACATAGATCGGAATTCCGTAGCCTTGTAATTCCCAATTGGATGGTACCTGAATATTGTCCCAGTTGGAAACATCGAAATCGCTTTTATAAAAATCAACCGGCCGGTCGGCAGGTTTACGTACCCAGTTAAATTTCCAGGTTCCGCTGAGGCTTTTGTAAAAAACCGATTGTGTTGATTTTTGTGTGAGTGCCTCGTCAATACTTCTGAACGGCATAAGCGTGGCGTGGGCTGCCTCCTTATTTATATTAAATGTCTTAGGATTTTCCCAGTCAGGCGTTTGGCTTTGTGAAAAGCCGAAAAACACCATTGTCGCAACAAGAATTGTAGTAAAAATGAGTTTCATGGTTTTATAATAAATTTAAAAGTATTTCTTTTTAAATATAAAATATTACAAAGATAATATTTCCTAATTTAGTTTTTCGCATTTGAAAGTTATTTCTGAGGTATTTCAATCTCTTTCAAATTTAAATCAGTGAGACTATGATTTTGTTTTTCAAAAT
>JBFEWU010000427.1:0-3792 GCA_041546215.1 Draconibacterium sp.
CGGGATTAAAGCCCCATTCAGCAGGGTCTTCAAAATAGAAAATATTGTTTTGAAAAGTAGTTTCAATTGGAACACGCTCTTTACCTGCAGCAACAAAAACACGATTCCCTTTGCCTTTACCAAAATAGTGTGTATTGTTATAAATTTTCACTTTGCTCACTCCTCTTGTCCAGGGAAAACCGTAAAGATAAGCACCCAATAATTCATTCTGGCTAACATTGTAACGGATGGTAATATCGGTATTGTATGGCTTTCTCATAATCCCGCAAAACCAGTTGTTGTCGTGGCTGTAATTGTATTGAATAATCGTTCCACGAGAGTTATAATCGGCATCAAATCCGCCATGGTCAATGTGGTCGGGATTATTGCTTGTATTACCGTATGCTTCATTGTATTGCACAATGCAGTCCACCGTATTAAAATTAAAAACGCTATGCCCTGTATCGAACCGGCTGTTGTATGCGAGTACATTGTATTCAACCAAAGGCTTTAATGCATACCTGACAATTATTCCATTTCTCCCGGTATGTTCCACCCTGTTTTTTCGTATCACAAAGTTTGTCCAGGGATAATAATCGTCGGCAGTAATATTTCCCCAGCTTGATTGGTTTGAAATGCCTACACCACCAACATGGGCAACCACATTGTTCTCAATTTTCAAATTAGTAAACTTTGTTTTTTTTGTTTCACCCAAAACATTTACATGAATACCTCCGGTTTTTTTCCCTCCTACCTTGCCATTTACCTGGTGCACATAACAGTTTATTATCGAAATATTCTCTACCAGACCTAAATTTTCGGCAATCACCCGAATACCAACAATATCTCCCTGATCCTCATCGCTTCCGTTCGTGTTGGTAACTTCCAGATTATTGATCGTCCAAAAAGCGCCGTTTTTTAACAGAATAGTGGAGGCAACCTTACCCTCTCCGTTTATGATTGCTTTGTTGTCCGTCCAACCGGCCGATATCTCGCCCGTAGTCTTACTGTAAGTGGCTGCCCGGTTAGGTTTTTCAGCTGTTCCACTTCCACGTAAAATAAATTGTCCGGCAAACGATTCTCCGGCTGCAAATAACACTTTACTACCTTCGGGAAAAAGGAAATTGCTCCATTTGTCGAAGTCTTTCTGGGTATTTATGTAATAAACTTTGTTTGAATTGTGTTCTTTACCGATTTCCGGATTTTGGCAGGCAAGTAAAATTCCCGGACAAAAAAACAGAATGAATAGTAATGCGTTTTTCATGAGATTTCGTTTTTATTTTTTACTGACTGCTCAAGCGTTTTTTCATTTGTCGGGCATAGCGTATTCCAAGCTTTTTTTGACTTTTTGCATCGAAGTGGGTACTGTCAATTGTTCTTGTCCCTGCCGATGTTGCCACACCAACATTATCAATTTGAGTTGGTAGCTGCATAATCATTTTATTGAAATTGATGCGCTGTGGTTTGTCATCCGACAATTGTCCGGCAATAAATGGCAGGTCGGGCAAACCGAACTCCTTACGCAAGGCTTCTATCAATGCAACAATCTTTGCAGTGTATTCCTGGTATTTCGAGGAATTGGCTTCCCCCTGGTGCCAAAGAATTCCTTTCAACTCTCCATAATTCATCGCTGCTTTTGTACGACTAACAGCTTCTTTGTAGAACTCGGTGCCAGGCATCCAAAGTTCAATTTTTGTTCCACCTTTGGCAATTACAACTAAACCAATCGGTTTTGGATTTTTCGATTTTGACATTGATTTTGCAAAATGGTAACCCGGCCCCATTTTTTGCATCGACAGTTTTTTACGAACAGTAGAATATTTGTTTAGTGGATTGGCTGCTTTCTCCCATTCCCTGCCGTCAATTCCCGTGTATAGAAACACATTCCGCAAAGTGTCTTTATCACGTCCGCTTACCTCTGCCCTGCCGGCCATGTTCGACTGGCCAATCAATAGGTAAATGTCCATGTTCTCAGATGGAAAAGTCTGCGAAAACAAACTAAGCGGAAAAAGAAAAACAATAACGATTATAACAATATTTCTCATCTTATTATTTTTTATTTATTCAGTAATGGGTATGACGGATTTATCCAGAGAAATCCTTTTCCATCGGGCCGTTCACTGTTTTTCCACCCATAAAAAGGCAATGCTGCTGTTTTGTGCCGGTAAAATTTCAGATACCAGCAAAAGAACAGCAGATAGCAAAAAACTCTATGTGATAATTGCCCCACTACTTGAATTGGATTGTATGTCTTTCAACAATAATTAAAGGATAATCCACCAGCTCTAAATTATGGAATTTACCACTTCCCTGGTAATCAATTTCATATATTTTCCCGCTAAGAGGATCAATCATAACCGGATCGTCGAATGTGATTCCTTTTACCGATAAATCTACTTTTGCAAACTCCTGAATATATTCCTGCATGTTCCACGGCAACCACCAGGCAATAAGATTGTTTTCGTCATCATCCTGGAAAGTTGCCAGTAAGGGAACCGAAGGAAAAGCATCATCTTCTGAAATGCCATAAAAAGCGCCTTCATCCAAAATTTCAACGTTGTAATCGATTGGATTTATTTTATACCCAGGTCGCCATAAAGCACATAAATTCTGGTAGGCATAAAAGGCGTTCTTTTTTTCAAAACCAGGATTGGTTAGCAGACACTTTTCATTCACACCTTTGGTTCTTACCCTTGAACCTCCCCGTTCAGGGTAACCAAAAATCTTATCTATTGGCCTTAAATTGCTGCGTTGCTGTTTCTCCCCTTTCCCCCGCGGATGCACCAGTTTAAAGTAATTACTTAAAGTAGCCTTGCAAAAGTAGGTATCGACAAAACTTTGTCGCAACAACCATTTGGCCTGAATATTTAAACCCCATGGGGCGCGCCCGCGATAATCCCGGGTACTGCTGTGCGACGGATAACCACATTCACCCTGCCACAATTCAATTTCAGGATTGTAGGTATTAATTACCTCCCAAAGTTCGATGGCCTTATAAGTCCTTTCCTCGGGCACCGAACCGTAATTGTGGTAAGAAATAATATCGATAAATTTGTTCTTCCCCACACTTAAAAAATCATCCGTAAATTCAGGATTTATCCCTGCCATTGAACCCCCGATAATCTTGCATCCCGGATCGAGTGACCGGATTAACTCTGCCGTTTGGTGCAACAATTTGCCATATTCTTTTCCATCAGGTGTCGATCCCCAGTAGTTTCGGTGATTCGGTTCATTCCAAACTTCCCAGTAATCAATCTTCTGGCGGTAACGTTTAACGGTAGCGCCGGTAAAGGCCAAAAAAGCCTGCATGGCAACCGAATCTTTTATTGGTGGCTCAGGTCGGTATCCGTAAATCTCTGCCAACTTTGGATCGTCGTAGGTCGTGAGTTTCGAATACAGCTCATTTCCATGCCCGATGGTGATAAAAGGTGTGATTCCATTTTTCAAAGCCACTGCAAAAGCTTTATCCGTTTCCTCCCAGGCATAAATTCCTTTTTCCTTTTCTATTTCATTCCATGAGGCTCCCAGGCGTGTCCATTTTACACCAATCTGGGCAGCTTTGGCAACCAGGCTGTCCACTAATGTTCCCGCCTGAATTCCAAAGGGAGAACTACTGATTTCGGTGGAACTTTTTGGAATCAGTTTTCCCGACACCTTACCTGAAAACCTGCCGGGCACCTCTTCTGTTGTACATGCCAAACAGAAAAGAAAGGCCATCAAAGCCACCTTAATTTTTTTGAAATTGGTCATAATTTTAGGTTTAGTCATTTTTTGCATCTTAAAAATCCGTATTATTCCTTCCAAACACCGGCC
>JBFEWU010000564.1:0-2126 GCA_041546215.1 Draconibacterium sp.
AAGGTTTCGTCCAAAGTATGCCTTTATCTTTTCCATTAATTATCACCTCTGCAATGCCAACATCTTTTACATTTTCCAATTGTAAAAAGTATTGTTTATCCGTTTGGATTTCAAAATCGACATGGAAGGTTTTGTTGTAAACTGCATCACCTGACTAGTATTTAATTCCTTCGTTGGAATGCATAGTCCAATCCATTAATTCGGGGAAGGTGACAGATTCCGGACCACCCCATTTGGGATCGAAATTTACTTTCCATTCCCCGGTAATTTCTAGCTTTGTTTCAAAATCAGCATAATTTCGCTGTGCAATACCTTTTTTGTTTTCAGCAATTTGAGTGTTGAATACCACCATTATTGCACCGTAAGGTTCTAAAGTAAGCGGAACAGTTGTTAATTTACCTTTTTGAGTGAATGCTAAAGCTTCTCTTATCTCTCCGGTTAACGCATCCCACAATTCAGGTTGTTTGCCGGTTACGCGGAATTGACAATCTATCTTTTTCCTTTCTACAGTTTGGTTTGTTACAAAATAAACATCGGTCTCGCCAAGTGTATAATGAATGTAATCGAAATCTGTTTTGCTGTCATTTTCCATAACATTGAAATCGACAGGCATATCTTTTAATAAAAGATATTCTCTGGCTGTTATTCCCCAGGTAAGCAATCCTTTTCCGTATTTATTTTCGCCCTTGTCAGCTACTTCTTCTCCCCATACTTTATTCGTCAATTCGGCGAATCGCTTATCACCTTCAGCACCTCCAACCAGGCTAACCGAACTTTCAGGTTTGCTACCTAATACCTGAGCACCATTTTTTAGCAGCTCTTCAACTTTTTCCAGAACAGCCATCGACAATACTTTATGATCGGGCAAAACTAAAATTCTATATTCAACACCACCGGGAACTACAATTTTTCCATCCTTCATTTTAAGTTGCAAAAATATAGTCTCATCGGTAACATCGTAATCAAAACCTGGCATCGCCCCTGCCGGATCGGAGTGTTTAAACGGGAATACATTTGGAACATGATCGCCATAATAATAGAGCACATCAGCTACAAATTTACCTTTCTGAGCAATCATTTGAATTCGCTGCATATAGTCGATAAATGGACCGGACTGATCCCACCATGTCACTCTTGGATTAACGTGGGTACAGGCAAAATACTCCTGACCGGGTACGCCCATCTCCTCTGGCGAGCAAGTGTATGTTGTAAAATACACCCGATTTAATCCTGAACAAATCTGACGGTCAAACGATGACTTTTGATCTAACCACAACTCATCGTTCCAATGATGTCCGATTCCTGAAAAGGATTCAGCTCCGACTATTATTTTGCCATAAATATGTGCTGCTGACGAGCCTTGTTTCAAAAAGAATCGCTGCACCGGTTCAGGCCTGTGCTCCGATGGCGCCCAGAATTCACTCATCACAATATCGCTAAAACCGTAATTTTTTATCCCATCAAACGAGCCAGCATGAGGGCCGGCCGATTCGGGATTTATACGCATGTTGTATTTGTTTGCATACGTCTGAAAGTGTTCATAGTGGTTATGGGCAACCAGCTCCCCCAATGTTTTTCTGAAATCAGACAAAAAGGCATTTGAAGTAGTTATATCGTCTACAACATAGCCAGCCACAATGGGTAAATAATCGAGTATATCGTAGCCCCGGTAGTTATTAAATTCTTTGGCAAGATTATCTGTCCAGTTCATTCCTTCACACTCCCAACTATCCGTTCCCAAATCTTTAAGAGTTGTACCAGTATGACTTCCGGCAGCTTTAAAAACAGGATCCAGCACATCTCTCCAATAAAAATCCAAGGCTTCTTTGCTCAAATAATCAAGCACAAGTCCTTGCCAGTTGTCGCTAGCCGTAGATACTCTGGCTCCCGAGCATGTGTAACCTACTCGTAAAATACTCCACTCTCCTTCAGGAGCATCCCAGGTTAAGTTACCAACTTTATCTGTTTTGGAGCTCAGGTCTAATATCTCTTCCTTTTTTACGATAAAGCTTGTCATCTCCTTACTGTTATTATTATTTCGGGGAGTATTACCTAACAAATAACGGGTATCGGGCGCTGACCCACCCAATTCCTGATAAGCAAGTTTTAAATCTAAATCAGAAATT
>JBFEWU010000491.1:0-3161 GCA_041546215.1 Draconibacterium sp.
CCATGGGGCTTACAATTGGATGATCTGGATTGGAAAAAAAGACGCTATTCAGGATTAAAAGCTTATGGTTCGGCAAAGCTGGCTCAACTGCTTTCGATGCACATTTTTAAGGAAAAATTTGAGGGATCTAATGTCACCATCAATGCCATGCACCCGGGAGCTGTTGAATCGAACTCAGGAAAAGACAATGGTCCAATTTACAAGTGGTATAAAAGAAATGTAATCGATAAAATGCTACGTCCCACCGACATTGCATCTGATTCTCTATACTATTTAGGTGTATCGAAAGCCATGGAAGGAATCAGCGGCAAGTTCTTTTGTTTAACCACTGAGGAAGTTCCTGCGCCCCCGGCCTGGGACCTCAAAGAAGCCAGAAAGCTTTGGGAGCTTAGTTTAAAGCTGGGGAATTTAATCGAAAACAGCAAGCTATAGGCGTTTTGCGCACCATTAACGAGAAAAGAAATGACAAACAAGCATTACCATACAATAGTAGTTGGAGGTGGAATTGCAGGCTTAACTGCCGCTGCATTTGTGGCAAAAGCGGGCCACAAAGTGGCACTTTTCGAGAAACAGGACAAAGTGGGCGGCTTAATTCAAACCTTTGAGCGAAACGGTGTTTATTTCGACGGTGGTTTGCGTTCGATGGAAAACTCGGGCATACTTTTCCCCATGCTTCGGGCTTTGGGCATTGACCTTGATTTTGTAAAAAGCAAAACATCCATTGGTATTGCCAACTCCGTTATGATTATAGAAAATGAAGAAAGCATTGATGACTACCAGGCTTTTCTTATAAAGGAGTTTCCTAACGATGTCGAGGATATAAAAAGGATTATTCAGGAAGTGCGGAAAAGTATGAAGTATATGGATGTACTTTACGGCATCGATAATCCCTCTTTTATGGATTTAAAGAATGACAAAAAATACGTCAGGAAAGTGCTTTTGCCCTGGATGTTTAAGTTCTTAATGACCATTCGGAAAATCAATAAACTGGAAGAACCGGTTGATGAGTACCTGCTCCGCTTTACAAAAAACCAGGCGCTGATTGATGTTATTGCGCAACACTTTTTTCAGAAAACACCGGCTTCGTTTGCCTTGAGCTATTTTAGCTTGTACCTCGATTACCACTACCCCAAAGGCGGAACCGCTGCCGTTATTTACAAACTGGCCGAATACATTAACAAACACAGTGGAAGTATTCAATGCAAAACCAGCATTACGCAACACAATCCCGAACAACAATTTGTAATTGATGACAAGGGCCATAAAATACATTACGAGCATTTGATTTGGGCGGCAGATTTAAATCAATTGTACAAACGCATTCCCATTCAGGAACTAAGCAATAAAAAACTGGTCGCTAAAATTGAAAGAAAAATTGAAGAGTTCAAAGGGTTACACGGTGGCGATTCGGTGTATTCAGTTTATATTACGGTTGATTTGGGATCTGAGTATTTTGCAAAGAAAAGCACTGGACACTTTTTTTATACACCCAGCAAAAAAGGGTTATCGGCAGTGGATAAAACTGCGCTTAACGATTTTATGGACACGGCAACCGTTGATCCAAATGACACAGAATTAAAAGAACGACTGATTAACTACCTAAAAGAATATTGCGACTTAAACACGCTCGAAATTGCTATTCCTGCGTTGCGTGACCCTGCTATGGCGCCCAAAGAAAAAACAGGCGTAGTGGTAAGTTTATTGTACGATTATCTGGTGGCAAAAAAAATTGACGAAACAGGCTGGACTGCTGAAATCAAAGAAATGCTCGAGCAGCAGCTTATTCAAATTCTCGATGAAAGTATTTATCCCGGATTTAAGGACAACGTATCGCATCGATTTTCTTCCTCACCGCTAACCATCCAAAAGTTAACGGACTCCACCGAAGGCGGAATTACTGGTTGGGCATTTACCAATCCGTATATGCCGGTGGTGAATAAAATGCTTAGCGTTGCCAAATCGGTGAATACGGTGTTACCCAAGGTTTACCAGGCCGGCCAATGGTCCTACAGTCCGGCAGGAATGCCCATTTCGGTACTAACCGGAAAATTGGCTGCCGATAAAGTCATTAAAAACAGCAATAAAAAAGGCCGGTAAAAATGGATGCGCAAACCAAATTCACCCATTTTTTACTCCGACTGGTAAATGCTAAAAAACTGGCCAGTAAAAAGCTGCTAAACCCAAAGCGCTCCAAATTATTCAAATTTCCGCACCGTCTAAAAAAATACACAGTCGAGCAATTTTTAGTGCACCGACGACATGTAGTAACTTTTGCCTCACACACTACCACCACAAACAAACACATTATTTTTCTTCACGGCGGCGGATATACTGTTGAAGTGCAAAACAGTCATTGGTGGCTAATGGAGAAGCTTGTAAAAAAAACAGGGAACAAACTCAGCTTTATTGACTACCCGCTGGCACCCGAACACAACGGCCAGCATGCACACCAAATGCTTGCCAAGGCCTACACTGAACTTTGCCGAAAACACCCCAACGATGGTTTCTATTTGTTGGGTGACTCGGCCGGAGGTGGACTTTGTTTGGCTTTTGCACAAACTCTGCGCGATACAAACTCCATGAGACAGCCCGAAAAAATAGCCTTGCTTTCGCCCTGGCTCGATCTTTCCTTGAGTAATCCTGCCATTAAAGAATTGGAGGCACTGGATTTAATCCTTTCTGCTGAAACTTTAGTAAAATGTGCCGACTGGTTTGCAGCGGGTCTACATGTAAAGTCCCCGCTTCTATCTCCGCTTTATGGAACAATGAACGACTTAAACAGCGTTGCCGTATTTGTGGGTACCCACGAACTTTTCCTCGCTGACTGCCGCCAGCTACAAAAAAAAACAGAAAGCTCGAACACAAGCTTAGTTTACAAAGAATACAGCGATATGCAACACGACTTTATTTTATTTCCCATAAAAGAGCGGCACCATTTATTAAACGATGTTTTGGAGTATCTGGCTTAAAAATAGTAAACCTTTTGTTAAACCATCCAAAACATTGTCTTCATAATACTTCTCGTTTCGGAAAGTGTTATCTGCTTTAACCATGGGTTATGCATCAGAACTTTGTTTGTAAAGGATTCCATCTTTTAAAAGAGATGGAATCCCTGGATCCACACATTTTTAACAGGCCTGGTGAAATTGACACCATAAAAG
>JBFEWU010000137.1:0-11468 GCA_041546215.1 Draconibacterium sp.
CGGAAATTGAAGTTCAGATCATGAAAAACGACCATGCCCCGGGAGGGATTGGCGAACCCGGATTTCCACCAACAGCACCGGCTTTGGGAAATGCGATTTTTAATGCTACCGGTATACGCATTCGAAAACTACCCATGACCGAGCTAAGTATTAGTTAGTCGAAAGTATATTTTAAAAGCTTTTCTTTAAATAAGAAAGGCTTTTTTTCTTCGCCTCTGCGGTTAATTATTCTAAAAAACAGCTATTACACAGAGCTACACAAAGAAGACAATAAGTTTCACAAAGAAAACAGGGTATACTAATAACTCTTAGCGTCTCCGCGTCTCTGCGGTTAATTATTCTAAAAGAGCTGTTACACAAAGCACCACAAAGAAGGCACAAAGTTTCACAAAGTAAAACCAGGATGTTCCATAATTCTTTGCGTCTTTGCGTCTCTGCGGTTTGATAACATGACAATTAGCTATTACCCAAAGCACCACAAAGAAGACACAAAGTTTCACAAAGAAAAACAGGGTATACTCATAATTCTTTGCGTCTTTGCGTCTCCGCGTCTCTGCGGTTAATTATTCTGAAAAGAGCTGTTACACAAAGCACCACAAAGAAGGCACAAAGTTTCACAGAGGGTATAAAAGATACAAACGACCGGTTCTTCTTAGCGTCTTTGCGCCTTTGCGAGAAACCATTAACCGGAAAATAATAAAATGAAGCGCCATAAATAGTATTGATTTGCAAATTGCAATTATCTTTAAAAGCTCATTCTAATCCATAAAGAAAAATGAAAGCTGCAGTTCTTACCGAATACAACAAGGTGGAATGGAAAGAAGTTGTAAAACCCGAATGTAAGCCCGGAGAAGTTCTTATTAAAGTAAGCTATGCCTGCATTTGTGGAAGTGACCAGCACATTCACCAGGGCGAATTTCATCCACGCACAAAGCTGCCTTTGATAATGGGGCATGAATTTGGCGGCACAGTTGCTGAAGTAGGTCAAGGAGTCTCAGGGTGGAAAACAGGCGATAAAGTTGCCCCTGATCCCATCATTTGGTGTGGTGAATGCCCGGCATGTAAAAAGAAACACTATCCGGCCTGCACGAGTCTTAAACTTATCGGGATTGACATGGATGGCGGTTTTCAGGAATACATCTCGCTCCCCCCCTCAATGCTGTATAAAGTACCGGCCAATGTTCCCGACAAACATGTGGCACTTATCGAAGTACTTGGTATTGGCTGTCATGCAAAAAACCGTGCTGGGGTTCAACCCGGTGACACCATTGTTATCTGGGGGTCGGGGAAAGTAGGTCTATGTATATTACAGGCCGTTAGAACTGTCACAAACAATACCGTTTTTATGGTTGACATCCTTGATGAACGCCTGGCCATAGGACCTGAATATTATGAAAATGTTATACCCATAAATGCAAAAAATGAAGATGCACTTGAACGTATCAGGAAAGAAACCAATGGGAAAGGTGTTGACATTGCATTTGAAGCGGTGGGCCATGAAGAACACATTCCCAATGGTGTTAACCCGGTGGTGGGCTGTATTCGTTCCATCGCGGGAGGTGGAAAAGTTTGTGTATTGGGACTTGGCAGCGAACCCGCCCCGGTAGTTTTTAAAGAACTAATCTGGAAAGAAGGACTGATAGTAACATCACGGGTTAGTCATGGTGAGTTTGCCGAGGTAATAGAGCATTTAAACCATGAGCGCTTAAAACCTGATGCACTCATATCAAAAACCCTTCACGGCGCTGAGACCCAGGCTGCATTTGAGATACTAAAGAACAATCCGGCGGGTAACGTTAAGATTCTGCTTGATTTTTCAAAACATAAACCATCACGTTATTGAGCAAATGAATACAAGTCACCAGTTCAACTACCAAACCACACCCCCATCATGGGAGCTTTCACCTGCTGACTGGAGTTCAGCTGGTAAATAAAAGCTACAAGCATGACCATCAGTCAGCCTGCTACCTTTGCGCCTTTGCGGGAAAACTTTTCTTAAACAGGCAATCAAAATTAGCTGTTACACAAAGCTACACAAAGAAGACACAAAGTTTCGCAAAGAAAAAACAGGGTATACTCATAATTCTTTGCGTCTCCGCGTCTCTGCGGTTAATTATTCTGAAAGGAGCTATTACACAAAGCTACACAAAGAAGGCACAAAGTTTCACAAAGAAAAAACAGGGTATACTCATAATTCTTTGCGTCTCCGCGTCTCTGCGGTTAATTATTCTGAAAAGAACTATTACACAAAGCTACAACTGAATTGTCCGGTTGGCATACTCCAAAACCTCATTCTTCCGCGAAACCACAAAAGTCATATCAAGTTTTGCCTTGCAGGTATTCATGATATAGGTAATATCTTCCCCATCGAGCGATGAAAAGACCTCATCCATTATTAAAATTTTGGGTTGATGGGTAATGGCCCGTAAGAAAGCAACCTTTTGCTTTTGTCCGTCGGAAAGATTAATGCCGTCCTTCCCTATTACCCAATCCAAATGGCCTGATTCAGCAAATCCAATAAACTTCGTGTATTCCTCTTCCAAATCTTTTGAAATGGCTCTTCCTCCATATTCAATATTCTCTCGAATACTCCCGTTTACCAGCAGGCTGTCGGCGCCCAGATAAGTACAAATTTTTCTTTTTTGAACCACATCCAGGTTCTTATTGTCGTTAATCACTATCCTGCCATTTAAGGGCTCAAAGAATGCAGGTATCAAATGCAGAAGTGTTGTCTTCCCCGATCCGGTTTTCCCTTTTACGCCGATAATATCTCCCTTTTGGAATTCAAAATTCAGGTTTTGCAATACAGTTCTATGGTCGTCGGGATACGAAAATCCAACATCCGAAAACTTTAAGCTGTCCACCGAATCAGGAATATCCTTTTTACTTGTATTTTCCAAATCTTCTTCCGCTTCATCCATAAGATGAAAGATCTTTTTTGTGCTAACCAGAGCCACATGCAACTGCCCCCAGGCCTGCGCCACTTTTTTAACCGGTTTATAGGCCGTCCGAACCAGGTATAAAAAGAAAACAATATCACCCAGCGAACCCGAACCATTTGTAAGTTTGTAACTGTAAAAAACATAAATCACCGACAACACGATCATCCCCAAAAAATCGCTCCCGGGATTCAGGGCAAATTTTAATTGAATTAACTTCAGATTGTATCGGTAATTTTTTTCTACGAGCCGATCAAATGCATGCTCCTCTGCACCTTCCTTCCCGTAGGATTTAACAAGCATGGCGCGGTTAATTTTCTCCTCCAGAAAAGCCGTATAACTGCCCACATTATCGGTAATTTTTTTACTTACTTTTTTGATGTGCTTTGTGATGCGGTCGATGAGCAAAATCGCAAGCGGGAAATAAAGAATGGTAAACAACGACAGCTCCCAACTCATGTAAAACATAACCGGGATAAAAACCAAAATGTATATAAACGCGCGTGCTACTTCAACCAGCAGATCAATAATCTCGCTTAAGGTCGAAACATCGTAGGTTATTCGCGACACCACATCGCCGGTCTTGTTTCTATGAAAGAAATAATAGGGCAAACGAACGATCTTACTGTAAATATCCGATTTAAAATTCAGAAGGATTTTTTGCGTTGCCGCATTCATAAATACACGGCGTAAATAATTAAACAAGGCCAGTAGAAAGTGCAGCCCCACAAAAATGAGGCACAACATTACCATTCCTCTGAAAATCTCACCGGTACCGTTGAGGGTTTGATTGAAAACCTGGATTTTATCATCGGTGATCGGATTTTTGATACTGAACTTTGCAGGTAGTTTGGCATTATTCAGCAATCCCTCGGCAAAAGTTCCCGAAAACTTGTCGATTAAATCAATCAGGAACTTAAGCATCGATCCTGTAAATAACTCCACAATGCTCATGAACAGGGTTGCCAAAACGCCAAACCAAATCAATGTCTTTTGTTTTGTTATGTATTTTAAAAGCCGTTTCGGATTACTCTGCATCATTTAGCTATTATCGTTTTTAACTTCGTTATTAAAACGGTTTTCCTTTTTAATGGCAATGGTTTGCCAGGTATCCTTATCGGCTGCCATAAGCGGAACCACCAAACGTTTTGCCCATAGGTGCGGGCGCAGCGAAAGTTGATTGTCGATTTTATGATGGTCAGGTATAAACTCGGCATGACGGTTTGCCGAAATGACATGAATTCCTCTTTGCCTCAAATCAAAAGCTGTTGTAATTTGCGGCAAACTCCTGATATCGGCATAATCCACTATCCTGCCCGACTCGCCCAAATGTGTTAAGCCCACTGCTGCCGTCGCACCAATTATGCCGTCGTTGGTTCCACCGTGTCCCGACAGATGAACTCCCAAAGCAGCTTCCATGGCTGCAGCCTGTGTGGTTATGTTGCCCGTACATTTTATCCCAAAGTCCATCAGCGCCGTTAAATCATCCCGTTCCGATGCCACACAAAAACCGGGATCGCTTCCCTCGAAAAAATGATTTTTTAGATGTTCTATTCCACGTTCAATCAATAAATCACGATACGATCCATCGGGAGCCTCCACCACACAGCACAAGGATGAATTGTGCGAGGTCATTGGAATACCAGGTGATTGAAGCAATTGCTGGCGTACAACCATTTTTTGCTCACACCCGGCAGGAAGCAAATCAGCAAACCAGCGCGCCAGTTTCCCGGTCCCCCGACCGCAGTCTATTGTATCAGTATCATCAAAAGCTACGTAAAAAATCATTTTATAATGTAAAGTTTAGTCCTACTCTCATATTTCTGCCCACCACTTCGGTTTCGCTTACACCGGCCTGTTTTATGGCCAAAACCTCATCAAATAAATTCACGGCATTTATAAAAATACTTCCCCATGGCCTGAAAAAGTATTTCACACGCGCATCCCATTGCGTAAAAGGCTGGTACACCAGTGAAGCAATGGGTGTTCCGTCATCGCTTCCTCCGGCAATGTATCTTTTCCCCAGATGATTCATCCCCACTGAAAATTGAAATTTTAGCCTGGTGTTCAGATAGTCCAGGGCCACATTGGAAGTCCATTGGGCTTGTTCGTTCAAACGACGCAGCTCACCTGTAGCGGCATCACGTACTTCAGAACCCAGCCATGAAATATTTCCCGCAAGGCTCAGTTCGTTGTGCCTGTGTTGCAATAATTTGTAACGGGCGTCAAGATCGATACCCCAAACCAGGCCACTATCCACATTCACCGATTGAATAAGCTGATAACCATAATCCGGATCGACGCCCAGATTCTTTGTCTCAATAAGGTCGCGCATTACGCTGTAATAGCCGCGTAAAGTGACATATCCACTGCCGGCAAAAAATTTCTCAACACCGCCGCTGTAGTTATAGGCCAGGGATGGTTTCAATTCAGAATTTCCGCGTTCGATGGTTGATTTTTTATGCTTTATTTTATCGATTGGCACCTGCGCATTAAACGGTGGTCGAGAGATCTGACGGGCCACATCGGCTTTTAGGGCAAAATTTTCAGAAAAAAGATACTTGGTATGCAAGGCAGGATTTACCGAGACATACCTGAAACCGCCTGTTTCATCAAGCGCGTCGTAGGATCGGGTATCGTAATCGAAACCTAAAGATGGCAGCACAAACAATTTTCCAAAGTTCATTTCATCGCTTGCATAGGCTCCCAATCGGTATTCATCAAGTGTATAAGAACCATCGGTAATTTCATCCCAAAATTTGCGCCCGGCAATTCGCGAATAGGCCATACGCATATAGTCGCGCCACAATCCCGAAGCCCGAACTCCAATTTTCAGTTTGTGCCGATGAAAATTCAGCTGATAGTCGCTGCGAAACACCATTTCCGTATTTTGCTGGTCTTCATCTTCCCATGTTTCCATTAAGCCTGAAGTTTTTGCAGTCATACGCCAACGATCCTTTTCATCGAAATTTTGGGCAATATGCAAGGCATTGGTCCATTTCCATGCCTCACCTTTGGTTTCGTAGCTTAGCCTTTGCGAATGCAGCCTGCGCAATTTTTTATCCGCAGCTGTGTCGGCCGTAAAATTCAGCCTTCCATCCGAACGGCGTTTTACATCGGCTATGAAATCAAGGTCTTCCGTATAATTGCTGAAAAAAGTCTCAAATTTAAGCTTGTTGCTTTCATTAATGGTGTAGTTCATGCTTCCGTTAAAAGCGGCGATCTTTACATCAAGCGTTTCATCTTCTGTTCCCCGAATATCTTTGTCGGCTAAAGTGGTGCTATTTTCTCTGCCGAACTGTTTAAGGCTGTAGCCGGTTATAAAAGAAAGTTTTCCGTAATTATCGCCATAAGTGAAAAACAAGCCGGGATTCAGGCCTTCGCGGGTGGAAGTATGATTGAAATCAATATTCGCATTCAGTATTTGTTTTTCAGGTGCTTCCTTGAGCTTGATATTTACTACTCCCATGGCTGCGTCTCCCCCCCATTGCGCCGGTGGGTTAAAAATAATCTCAATCTCCTCCACCATATTAACAGGAATACGGTCGAGTTTAAAATCGCGGTAATCTTCACCTCCTGCCGGACGATTACCGTTGATTAAAACGCTTTGGAACTGCTTATCCAGTCCGCCCATCATTATATTCCGGTGGAAGGCCGGCGGCCCCTGCATAACAATCCGCGGCAATCGTTTCAGCACATCTCCAACCGTATGGTTCCCAAAATTTCTCAGGTCTTTGGCACCAATAACAATTTTTGCCGGAATGGCCTTTTTCTGTTCTTCCAGGGCATTTGTCTCGGCTTTTGCTTCCACTACAATTTCATTAAGCTGGCGCCTGGCCTGGGCCTTAAGCAAAGCCAATAAACCAAAGAGAAAAAATAGTATGACGATTATTTTTTTCATCAACAGAGCTGTGCGCAACCATGGCTGCTTAAAAAACGGTTATTCTACCTCATATACTTTCATTGCAAAATTCCCCGGCGTGGTGTTTTTTACATGAATTTTGAAATTCTTCTCATTGGGATCGGTTAAAATATACTTGGGATCGTTACTATGACTTTTGTTTTTATCCAACATGTCTTTGTTCTTTTCCACATCCTTATAGGGGGTAGTTCCATCTGCTTTCATAAGCGAAACGATTACATCGGCAGTGTAACCGGTCTCAGGAGTATCAATCTCTGCCCAAATTACAGCAAGTTTCTTTTGTCCCGAATATTTTACCTTGTATCCCAGAATCTCATCAGAAGCAATGTTTCCGTCAGTCCACTTGTCTTCAATGGCGAGGTTGGTATAATCAACCGAAATTACACCTGATGCTTTCGCACGCAAAGCGAAAGTCCCTGCAACTCCGCTTGCTCCCGGAACTACCTTTACCAAAAATGCAACTTCGTTATTGGCTAAGGAAAATGATTTGACCTTCTCTCCATAACCCTTGTCTTTGTCTTCGATATAGGCGGTAAGTCCGTCCAGCTGGTAGGCGGAAATCATTACATCGCCTGTATAATTGCGGTCTTCTCCATGTGCGCCGCGTTCCGCCCATTCGAGATATGCCGTAGTTGAACCCGGACTACAACTTATCCTATACCAGATTTCAGCATTGGCATGTATTTTATCTTCCACCCACGTATTATCTGCTGCCACGTCTGTCGGAACCGGTGTTTCAAGGTCTTTTTCCTGCAAACACGACACAAAAGCCATTGTGAGTATTAACAGGCTGGCAAACGGTAGTCTCTTAAAATTTATCATCCGGATTTTCTTTTAGGTCCTGAAAACGGACCGCAATAGCTTGCTTAAAAACTTGGCTCAATGGTTATCCACCCCATGGATCATCCGCAAGGAATGTTCAATGGTAGGTGTAATCTCATTTAAATATTCATTTACGGCTTTGGTGCTTCCCGGCAATACATAAACCAGGCTTGATTCCATTACACCGGCAATACTTCTGCTCACCAGCGCATTGGGTTTTTCAGCCCCGTATTTTAATCGAATGTGCTCCATAATACCAGGCATTTCTTTGTGGAGAAAAGGTTTAACTACATCGGGTGTAATGTCGCGTTTCCCCAATCCTGTTCCTCCGGTGGTAATTACGATGTCGTAAGCTTGTTCTTTCGCCTCCCGCAAAGCGGCTTCCAATTCCTCCTTACCGTCAGGAAGGATTTTCCTATCTATATTAAAATGACGCTTTCCCTTTTCAAAAAAACGGGTCATTAATGTGGCAGCCAGGGGCCCGCTTTTATCTTCGTATATCCCCTTGAATGCACGATCACTAAGGGTAATAACCAACACCTTAATGACGCGTGGAACATATTCGAAAACACTGTCTTTGCTAAGTGTGCCACCACGGATAACCCTTGTAAAAATCCCCTCCACAGGCATTACACAATCGCCAATTTGTTTCATTATCTCGCAACCTTGATGGCACTTCTTCCCGATTTGTGTTACCTCAAGCTCCACATCCTGGTTTACAAAGCGATCGAATACATTGGTGGAATGCAGCTCAAGGCCCTTGGTGGTTATATTTTCGGCGAAAACGCCCAGATCAAGTTTTGTTCCTGGTTTTTTAGCTTCCATCTTTCGGTAACTTTCTATACCCAGCAAACTTACCTGGCGATGCCAGTACCCCGAATGAGCATCGCCTGTTACTCCTGTTTCATCCAGACGAACCGATTCCTGCGGATGCTTTACAGTTCCTTTTTTCTCGGAAGTGTTCAGTGATAGTATTTTAACTGTTGTCATCTTATTCTTTTGTTTTACTTACCAGTTTTATTTCCCTCATTACCATTTTTTTGTCAACGGCTTTACACATATCGTAAATGGTAAGAAGCGCGACACTTACTGCCGTTAGTGCTTCCATCTCAACTCCGGTTTTGCCAATACATTTGCTCAAAGCACGTACTTCAATTCCGTTCTCCAGTATGGAAAAATCAACTTCAACCTTTGAAAGCTGTAAAGGGTGGCAAAGCGGGATAAGGCTTGAAGTCTGTTTGGCACCCATAATTCCGGCAATGCGGGCGCAGGATAAAACATCGCCCTTCTTTAATGTATTGGCTTTCACCTGCACCAGTGCTTCCGCACTCAGTTCAATAAATCCAACTGCCTTTGCTATTCTTGTTTGGTCGGGTTTAGCCGAAACATCGACCATGTTCGCTTCACCCTTTTTGTTTACATGCGATAAATTGCTCATCGGTTATCCCCCTATGTTATAAAAATTATGACTACTGCTGGTCATACCTTTTTCCGGTTTATTATTGAGCGCGGCATCAAAAGCTTCAGTAATACCAAGCTCACGCGTACTGTATTTTTTATTGCTGAAAAGACAAGGTTTTAAAAATCCATCTGCTGTCAGGCGTAAACGGTTGCATATGGCACAGTTGCCACCTTTGCCACCTTCCACCTGTGAGAAGGTCCCGCTTTCAAGATCCATCTGGCGAATAAACTGAATCTTCAACCCTTCATTTTCACAAAAAGCTTTTAAAATATCCAGTTCTTCCTCCGTCGTGGTCTCCATTTTCACCACATTAATTTTCACCGGAGTTAATCCCTCACGTTTGGCCGCCTGAATTCCATTAAATACGTCCTGAATATTGCCTCCCCGTGTATTCAACCTAAACTTTACCTCAGAAAGCGTGTCGAGGCTGATATTTACTCGTGCCAAACCCGCGTGTTTTAAATCTGCGGCATACTTATTCAATAAAATGCCGTTGGTGGTTAAGGCAATCTCTTCTATTTCTTCAATGGCATTCAGCAATTCCACCAAATGCACAATCCCCTTTCGAACGAGGGGTTCACCTCCGGTTAACCGGATCTTTGTAATGCCGAATTTTTCAGCACCCACTTTGGCAACTTCAGCAATTTGTTCCAGCGTTAAGATATCGCTGTGTTGCATAAGCTCTATACCACCTGCTGGCATGCAATAGGTGCAACGCAGATTACAACGGTCGGTAACCGAAATGCGTAAATAATTTATTTCCCGCTTATATCCGTCTAGCATCTGCTTTTTCTCCCTTTTTTATTTCCGAAACACCCATTGGAATCATCATCAAACAGTTGGCATTAACCAGCGCATTGATGTGTGCCGATCCGTGATACTCAACCGGACTCACTGTAAAGTCTTCTGTCAGGCTGGCAGGTATAAACTTTAAGCGGTCTGTTTTTTTTCTGAAATAAGCCTCTGTGAGGGTCGCACTTACAATCTGCGCCTGAAAATCATAGCCCATCATTTTATACAAAAAGGGCTTCAGATACAACTCAAACTGCACAAATGAAGAAGCAGGATTTCCTGCCAGGCCAAAACAAAATTTATTTCCCTTGCGGGCAAAAATTATAGGTTTCCCGGGTTGCACAGCAATTCGTGTCAGTAGAATGTCAAATCCCAACTCCTTAATTACTTTGGGAATAAAATCAAAATCGCCTTCCGATACACCCCCCGATAAAATAACCACATCACTTTTTTCAAAGGCATGGCCCATTTTTGCTTTCGTCTCGTTAAAATCATCGTTTATTATTCCACCATATTTCCCATTTACGCCAATTTCATCCAGTTGCGCCATTATTTGCGACGAATTGGAGTTTCGAATTTGGAAGGACAAAGGTTTTTCGTGGGGCTCTACCAGTTCGCTTCCAGTGGCAAATACTGACACACGCGGTCGACGATATACCAGCACATCGCTTGCTCCGGCACCCGCTAAAACTGGAATATGACGCGCCGTTAGCAAGGAATTTTTGGGCAATGCCAGATCGTCAACCTGAACGTCTTCGCCCGTATAACAGATGTTCGGTTTTGTTTTTGTAGTACTGAAGGTCACCTTCCCGCTTTCTTCTTTCGAGTATTCAATCATTACCACACAATCGGCTCCTTCAGGAACAACAGCTCCCGTCATGATTTTTGCGCATTGGTGTTCGCCAATACTTTTTTCGGGCTTCTTCCCTGCCGAAATCACTTCAATTATTTCCAGTTCCCCGGCTATGTCCTGCAAACGGCAAGCATAACCATCCATTGCCGATTTATTGAATGGCGGCATGGCAATATCGTAAAAGGTATCGGCCGCCAATACCCTTTTGCGGGCATTTTTTAAAGCGATTGTCTCGGTGTCTAAAACTATAGCATTGGACAAAATGGTTTGTACCGCTACTTCAAATTCAACCATTCTACATCTCCTATTTTAGATTTTATAATCAGCGACACGCAATGAATTGCAAGTCGAGAAGCAAAAATAATGGAATTGCAACAAATTGCTAATCGCATTGGGAAAAAGATTTACGGATTTTCAGATTATCGGATTTCCAGACAAGGGATTGGTTAATGAGCCCGTGAGCTGAAAGCTCAAGGAAAGACCGAAGACCGAAGAAGCTCGAAGCTGAAAGCTCAAAGCTCAAAGGAAGAACGCTGTAAGTAGCGCCAGGCGCGGACAAATAAGGGATTCCATCTTCTAAAAGATGGAATCCCTTATTTGCACTTTCGGCGCACAAAACGCCACCATCTCAAACCACCACGCGGTTGCACCGATTGCATTACACTCGCTAATCCCCCG
>JBFEWU010000575.1:0-1799 GCA_041546215.1 Draconibacterium sp.
AAATCTGAAGAAATTATGAACAGTTAAACGCGGGATGTATCGAAAGCGACTTAAATAAACTTGCGAGTATAGTATGGAAGGGAGCCGACAATGAGCGATGAAGTAAAGGTTTCAATAGATGAATAAATACAACCCAAATATTCCGGCGCATTTTTTTGAACCAGAACAACTGCGGCACTAAAGCATTGGCGATGAACATTGCCCAGAACTGAAATGCATATTCCCCAAAGATCCTGTTGTTAAAGAACATATATATTTCATATTCCGAACCGGAATACCAGGCTAAAAATATCTCTGTTATATATGCTGTACCCATTATCAGGGAAATAAAGACAAGGATACGACAGACCGCATCAATATGGGAGTCGGTAATAAAATCATTCATTTTATACAATGCTCGCATAAGTACTACCAATGTGAGCACCATCGCAAAACCGGAAAAAATTGCTCCTACAACAAAATATGGCGGGAATATGGTGGTATGCCAACCCACTTTAACCGAAACGGCAAAGTCGGTCGATACGATTGAATGCACTGAAACCACCAGCACGGCTGCTATTCCTCCCAGCACGAAGCTCAATCCTTCAAATCTCAGCCACTCTCTGCTTGAACCCGTCCAGCCGAATGCAAAAAAACCGTAAACAGCCTTTTTAATTTTTGATTTTGCTGTATCCCGAATTGTGGCAAAATCGGGAACCATTCCAAAATACCAGAAACTTGCTGAGATCAACAGGTAAGCAGTAATTGCTACGAAGTCCCAGAACAGGGGAGAGTTGAAATTCACCCAGAGAGGCCCCCGTGTATTTGGATAGGGGAAAATATAGAAGAACAGCCATGGCCTTCCCATATGTAACAGGGGAAATAGGCTGGCACAAAAAACGGCCACTACGGTCATGGCTTCAGCAGCCCTGTTGATTGCCGTTCTCCATTTCTGCCGGAGAATCAACAGGAAAATGGAAAATGCCGTACCGGCATGTCCGATTCCGATCCACCAGACGAAATTAATAATTGCCCACCCCCAGGCCACGGAATTATTCACTCCCCATGTACCAATTCCAACTGTAACAGTGAGATATTTACAATAGAGGCCAAAGCCCAGCATTCCCAGGCTGATAAGCAGCGCAATATACCACCATAGCGGTGTCCTGGCATGAATAGGTGCAATTATCTCTTTCGATATCTGCCCCAGACTTTTATCGCCATTGATTAATTTTCCTCTTACTTCCGTATTGTACATAAGCCGTTATGCTTTTTTATTTCTTACTTTCGTTAAATATCCCACTGAAGGCAAAGTGTGCAACTCTTCCAGTAAATGATAGTTCCTTTCATTCTTGAAATATTTTGAAATTTTGCTGTTTGGATCTTTCAGGTCACCAAATACAAGGGCATCTGCAGGACACGACTGAACACAAGCAGGCTGTATCTCGCCATCATCAACCTTCCTGCCCGCCAGTTTTGCTTCCGTTTTTTTCTCCTGTATGCGCTGAACGCAGAAGGAGCATTTTTCCACAACTCCCCTGGATCTCACTGTCACATCCGGATTCAGTACCATTCTGCCCAGTTCGCTGTTGGAGTTAAAATCGAACTCATCATTATCCACATATTTGAACCAGTTAAAACGCCTTACTTTGTATGGGCAGTTGTTAATACAGTATTTTGTTCCCACGCAGCGGTTATAAGCCATTTGGTTCAATCCCTCGTGACTATGAGGTGTCGCCGAAACAGGGCAAACGTTTTCACATGGTGTATTATCACAGTGCTGACACATAACCGGCTGGTGATAAACTTCCGGATTATCG
>JBFEWU010000439.1:0-3677 GCA_041546215.1 Draconibacterium sp.
CATTTTATTTTCTGCTCTGTTCTTTTTGTGTTTTTGTTTTAACTTTATAGGCGTTAAATTCATGTCATGAGAACGAAAAATATTGCCTTGTTACTTTTCGGAATCGTTTTTTTATTAAACGCCAGGGCGCAGTATCCCGAAATTGAAAATCATCTTGACAAAAAAGTCAAAGCATTCCTGGAATCAAACATCAGTGAATGGAGGGACATGAATGTTCCCCTTTCTGATGGCAAAATATTGTACGATATAATCGTAAAAAATGGGTATAAAAATGCGGTTGAGATCGGAACATCAACGGGACATTCTGCAATCTGGATTGCCTGGGCCTTAAGTAAAACAGGAGGAAAGTTAATAACGATTGAGATTGATAAGACCCGGTATCTGGAGGCCAAGGCTAACTTTAAAAAGGCAGGTGTGTCTAAATACATTGATGTTCGGTTGGCCGATGCCCATGAGCTGGTGCCTGAACTGAAAGGTAAATACGACTTTGTTTTTAGTGATGCTGATAAATACTGGTACAAGAATTATTTTATTGCCATGGACCCGAAGTTAGAGCCTGGAGCTTGTTTTACGGCACACAATACTGCCATGCGGGTAAACGGTATCGCTGAGTTTTTAAGGTACGTTGAAAGCAGGGATAATTACGAAACAACAATCGACAGAAGCAGCCGGTCGGGTATCTCCATAAGTTATAAGAAAGCTGAAAAATAAATTTTACCGAGTTGTTACAACAAAAACTGGAACGAAAGTTAGGTCTGTTTCCGGTTACAAACATTGTAATCGCTAATATTATTGGTGCGGGAATCTTTACCACAACGGGCTATTTAATGGGATATTTGAACCATCCACTTGTAATGCTTATGTTGTGGGTGGCTGGAGGAATTATTGCCTTTTGTGGTGCTCTTGCCTTTGGCGAGTTGGGTGCGGCATTTCCTGAAGCAGGTGGGGAATACATGTTTATTTCAAAACTTTTTAATCCCTTATGGGGATTTCTAAGTGGTTGGTTGTCACTCATCGTCGGATTTTCAGCGCCCATTGCTGCATCGGCAATAGGTTTTAGCAAATATTTTATCCGGGCTTTCCCGAATTTCCAAAATCACGTATTTCTGTACGATGTTTTAAGCTCGGAACATTTTAGTAGGTTGGTAGCAATTTTCATAATTCTCATTTTTACTTTTATTCATTCACGCAATATCATCTTCGGTGCAAGAGTACAAAACGGTTTAACAGCCTTAAAGATTATTCTGGTACTGGGATTAATCATAGCCGGCTTTGCAGCGGGTGAAGGGAGTTTTCAGGATGTTCGACAGGCACAGGCTTTTCAGTTAAATTTTGAAAACTGGAAAGCGGTGGGTTTGTCGCTGATGTTTATCATGTTTGCCTACAGCGGATGGAACTCGGCAACTTATATTGGATCAGAAATCAGAAATCCACAAAAAACAATTCCTCGTTCGCTATTTATTTCCACCGGCCTTGTTATGGTGCTGTATGTGGGGTTGAATTTGTTTTTTATTTATGCCATCCCGGCAAATAAAATGCTTAATGAGCCTGAAATTGGTGGGATTGCTGCCGGATTGGCCTTTGGTGCCATGGCAGAAACGATTATTTCTTTGCTTATTTCCTTTGCCTTATTTTCATCCTTGAGTGCTTTTATTATACTGGGCCCCCGCGTTTATTACCGGATGGCAAAAGACGGTCTTTTTTTTAGGTCCCTGGCGGCAGTTCATCCCAAAAATAAGGTTCCTGTGAATGCCATTTACTTGCAATGCTTTCTTGCCATTGTTATGGTTCTGTCGGGTACTTTCGAGCAGATTATTATCTATATGGGATTTTCGCTGGGCTTGTTCCCTATTCTTGCCGTTGCGGGAGTGTTTCGATTACGGAAAAGAGGTATCGGCGAAATCCGGTTGCCCGGATTTCCGGTTGTTCATATCGTTTTTATTGTGAGTGGCCTGGCCATGCTTTTGCTGGCCTACTTCGAACGTCCACTGGAGTCAACAGTCGCGGTTTTTACAGCGCTCTCAGGTATTCCGGTTTATTACTGGTTTAAAAGGAAAAGAGAGAATTAGCCCTGCTGAATTTCTTTCAGCATCACTTCAATTTCAGATTTTGTTTTATCCCTCAGGATTTTGTAGTCTGATGCCGTAAGCGGCTCACCGTATCGTACGGTAACCCTGGTTTGCAGTTTCCCCATCTGCCGGAAGAAGTGGCCAATGAAAGTATCATCATCGATCCAGGCATCGTTTATGTCTTTGTAATGAATAGCCATGGGTACAACCGGAATTCCGGAATCGGCCGCAATTTTAAAACTTCCTTTCTTAAAGCTTTTTGTGAGAGGTCCTTTGTACGTTGTTCCTTCGGGGAAAAGCGTTACTGGCATTCCCTTACTCACCGAATCTTTTATTTGATTCATGGTGTTTATCAAACTCGACGAGTTCTTACGGTCAACCAGAATGGAGTTTGTAATTTTAGCCCCCAGTGCTGCAAAGGGCCATTTTTTCAGCTCGGCTTTCCCCACCATGGCCGTGGAGGTTAATCCGGCAACAATAAAAATGTCGAGGTAACTGCGGTGGTTGGGCATTAAAATGTAGTTGCTGTTTTCGGGAAGCGCATTTCGGTCGATTTTTATTCCACAAGTAAACAGGATGGTTCTTCCCCAGCAACGAGTCACCCATTTTTGCAGACCTCTGCTAAACCCGAATAATTTATACCAAAACCAGCCAATAACGGTTACATACCCCGATATAAAAACCACAACAAACAAGCGCACAAAGCTTAAGGGTGACAGGATTAAATTTCGAAGTAACTTCATCCCGTAAATATGGTTAAAAGAAAATTTTAATAAAAGCCTGGATTGTCAAAATTGAAAACGTACCTGAGAATCCAATTTATGTTTAAAGCAGTGGCATTTGTAAATCGGTTTAACTAATTTTGAGTCAAAGTTCAGAATAGAGCTTAAAATATTATAAGCGTTAGTTATTATTCGTGTTTCTTGAAACCGCTAATTTTTGAAACATTCACAGAATAATAGGTACAGACGCTCACGCTACTGGCGTGGGTTGTGTTTATTTGTGAATGTGGGTTCTTAGCGGTACCTAAGAGACAGATAGACTACAGTCCCACGCTTTTTCTTTTGTTTAACCCTCACCCCAGGGACATGGTGATCGAACACAACACGATTATGAAATGCTTATTAATGGGCTTAATGATTGGAATTTCTAATCTTCTTGCCGGACAAAATATGTCGATTGACGAAACGCTGGATTATATAAACAGGATCCTGGATGCTTCCACTGATGATCAATATATGTACCGGATGGATGTTTCCGGCACGGGCGCTTTAACCATCACCCGAAAGCATTATAAATACAAGGACAAAAGCAGCTTTAAAAAGATCGATGAGCTTCATGTCAGGTTAAATGACCTGTCGGAAATATACATCACAAAGCGGGGAGTGGAAAACTGCTATGGCCTCCGGTATGGATACGGACGTAAGCACATAAAACTTTGGTGCAAAGACAGATCGGACTGTGTTTTTGATCCTAGCAAAAATCCCAATTACACGTGTTCCCTGGAGCTTTATATCGATTTAATGTATTACGACTGCGAGCGGCTCCTCAATGCAATTATCTATCTCGTAAAAAAAGGGAAAGAGACCTACGGATCAACACCGGAGG
>JBFEWU010000524.1:0-2698 GCA_041546215.1 Draconibacterium sp.
CTTCGACGCGATGCATCCTATGGAAGGCGGTTACTTCGGGGAAATTACTTTCACCGAAATAGGACAGGAACTCATTCTTTTCAGCCTTTTTATCTTTTACCTTATTATTGGTTTTAAGTGGAGAAAAATCCAGGTGATTTCCAATTTTATTGCCTTGTTTTTTCTGATGGCCTTTATTCGCGAGTTTAATTTTTTAGTACACAACTGGTTTTATGCGGTATTGGTGGTACTTGTTATTCTGGTTTATTTAATCGTTCGCGATTTTAAAAAGATTAACGCAGCTAGCCTGGAATTTTTCAGTAAACCTGCTTCGGCTTGGTTTTTAGCCGGATTGCTTGTTACACTTGTTTTTAGCCGTTTGCTGGGACGCTCCAAATTTTGGCGATTGTTGTACGACGACGAAAATTACCGGCTGGCGAAAGCGGCCACCGAAGAAGGAATTGAACTACTGGGCGATACTTTGATGCTGCTGTCGGCCATCGAATTTTTACTCTGTTATCTAATGGAAAAGAAACACCAAGAAAAATGAAAGTTTGTGGATTTACGTTTATCAGAAATGCTGAAAAATTCGACTTTCCAATCATTGAAGCAATTACTTCGGTGCTGCCTGTTTGCGATCATTTTGTGGTGGCTGTTGGAAAATCGGACGATGGCACACGAAAGATTATTGAAGATATTGCTCCCGGTAAAATAAGCCTTGTTGATACCGTTTGGGATGAAAAGTTGCGAAAGGGAGGTGTTGTTTATGCCGATGAAACCAACAAGGCACTGGATGAGATACCCCAGGTGTACGACTGGTGTTTTTACATCCAGGGCGATGAAGTGTTACACGAGCAGTTTTTGCCTCTGGTAAAAGAAGCAATGTTGAAAAATGTGGATCGAAAGGAAGTGCAGGGCTTACTTTTTAACTACAAGCATTTTTACGGAACCTACGACTATATTGGCGATTGCAGGCACTGGTACCGTAAGGAAATCAGGATAATAAGAAACGATAAAAACATACGTTCGTACAAAGATGCGCAAGGTTTCAGGAGACATAACGAGAAGCTGCATGTGGTTCCGGTTGAGGCCGATATTTACCACTATGGGTGGGTGCGTCACCCCAGGTTTATGCAGGAAAAAATTGATTCGGTAAAAGCATTTTACAATGGAATTTCAGAAGAGGAAGCTGAGAAGCTGGCATCGGAGAAAGCCTTTGATTACGGCATGGAATACGACGCCCTGGCAAAGTTCGAAGGGACACACCCGGCGGTGATGAAAGAACGGATAAAACGCCTTAACTGGGAAATTGATGTGGACTTAAAAAAGGTAAACATGAAGTTGAAATACCGCATTCTCTATGCCGTTGAAAAGCTGTTTGGCGTGCGTTTGTTTGAGTACAGGAATTATAAGATTTTGAAATAAGTTTATTTTGTGGTTTTTGGTTTAAAATGCTGCCTTTATTGAATAGAGCAAAGAACAAAGAGCAAAGAACAAAGAACAAAGATCAAAGAGCAAAGAGCAAAGAAGCAGTGTTCAGCATACAGGATATCTGGATTTTCAGACTTTCAGATTGCTGGATTAACCGAGTATTAGAATATCAGAATTTATTGACCAAAACAGTAATCACTAATCAATTTCTGTTGTCTTCGGTCTCCGGACTTTGGACTTCGGACTTCGGTCTTTTCCGTTGTCGTTGTTGTCGTTGTTGTCATTGTTGTCGTTGAAATAAGATTGTTAATTCTGTATCCGCCATACCGCTTAACCGCCGTTTACATTAATCAATAATCACTAATCATTAATCAATTTCTTCGGTCTCCGGACTTTCCTTGACAACCCGACAACGCGAACGTAGTTGGTGGACAACCCTCACCTCTGGCGCTCTTCTCCTCTGCGCAACCTCTGCGCCTTCTTTGTGCTCTCTGCGGTTAAAAAAACTAAACGCAGAGTTCACGGAGTTCTCACAGAGGGCCACGGAGAGATTAATCACTAATCAATTCCTGTTGTCTTCGGACTTCGGACTTCGTTCCTCCTTTGAGCTTCGAGCTTTCAGCTTTGAGCTTCTTCCGTCTCCGGTCTCCGGTCTTTGGTCTTTTCCGTTGTCTGAATATCTGAAAATCCAGATTAATCCATTGACCTGGAAAGCAATTTGTTCGTTTCACTTTTCACCTCCAAAGTAGTTCTATCGTGACATGACAGGGTGATTAACCATAAAGTCTTCTTGCTTCAGCTAACTGCACCGGCTTGCCCACGTCAATCCACAAATCAGATTCATCGAAATACCCTTTGATATCGTGTGTTTTTGCCAGCTCCAGGTAAAGCTGAACCATTGAAAACCGATCCTCACTGGGCATCATTTGCAATACTTTTGGTTGAATGATGTGAATTCCACTAAAGGCCATTTCATCTGCATCTTCGAAGTTCTCCGGCCTGGAAACTTTTGTTTCTCGGGTTTTTTTATTTAACCAGCCCACCAAATTCCTTTGCCGGTCAAACTTAAAATAACGCTGTGTCTCACGCTTTCGAACCACGAGTGTTGCCAATGCTCCGGAGTTTATGTGTTCTTCTTTTAATAGCTGTAAATCCAGGTTGCTTAATACATCAACGTTATAAATCAGAACAGGTGAGTTACCGCTGAAAAAATGAGCAGCCTTTTTTAAAGCGCCACCGGTATCCAATAAGTGGTCTCTTTCGTCTGAAATATGAATGGGTAGATCCC
>JBFEWU010000397.1:0-4199 GCA_041546215.1 Draconibacterium sp.
CTTAAGAGGCATTCGTTTCGATGAATCTCTCACCAAAGCATCAATCATTGATGCCGCCATGCCACTCGGATTAACTCCTTATGTTCTCACATTACAATACAAACTGGAGAGTAAACTGGCTGCCCGGATTGTGGTACTGGCAACCGCCATTTCGGTGTTGATTATTCCGCTCTGGATGATGCTGTTGCAGTGATTATACAGAATTCA
The DNA here is from genome assembly GCA_041546215.1 of Draconibacterium sp. GTDB lineage: Bacteria > Bacteroidota > Bacteroidia > Bacteroidales > Prolixibacteraceae > Draconibacterium. The sequence continues at coordinate 208 of JBFEWU010000397.1, forward strand.
CCGCAAAAAGATATTATGGAGCGAACTCCAGATTTAATTCATCCAGCTTTCCAATGAAAACCAGCTCGCTTTCAGTTTCTTCCAGAATCAAATCGCCTTCCGTCAGCTCAAAGTATCCACCCACTCCCTGCACAATGTATTCGAAGGGATAGTTCTGAAAACGGAGAATTCCTTTGGTACGATATACCTGGTTCTTATAAATATCGAGTGTATATTCCAGCCAGCGAAGAAACCGGCTTTTATTTAATGGCTGATCGAAGCGAAATGTTTTGGTTTTAAGGAGTGAATGCGAACTTCCCATGGCCACGTAGTCGTATTCGTTACGCGATTTCTTTTGAATTTCCAAAAGACGAAAAGCTGCCCGGCCAAAATTCGAAAATTGTATTTGTGCAAAAGGATTTAATTCCTGAAGTTCATTTTGGAAGTCCTTCTTTATCAGTGCATTCATTTGCTCCCCTTTACTAACCAGAACCAGGTCGGCAATGGACAATTGTTTCAAGAGGATTACCTGTTCAGCAAAAGATTTAAAATTTATAGCATCCACCAGGCAAACTGTTCCGTTATAGCAGTACAATTCTTTTAAATCCTCGTTTTTAAAGAAAGGTTGAATAACCGGTGCAGGATCAGCGATACCGGTGGTTTCAATCAGCAGGTGATCCACATTTGGAAATCGTTCTGCCAGTTCCTGCAAAACCTGCTCATATTCGTCGCTTATTGTGCAGCAAATACAACCTTGCTTTAATTCAAACATTTGGCTGGCATCAACACCTTTGATTAATTTCGTATCGATGGCAACATCTCCAAATTCATTTTCGACCAATGCAAACCGGGTATCGGGATTTGCTTTAAGCAGATAATTGATGCAAGTAGTTTTTCCCGCTCCAAGAAAGCCGGTTATGACAGTTACTGGTATTTTTTGTTCACCCATCGATTTATTTAGTTGTGGTCCTGACGTTCAGGCTTCCAGCATCCTTATGGTTTGCGAATTACAGCCCGCAGCAAGTGTTTAATTAAATATGCCAAACAAATTTAAAATAACAATTACCATGGCCAAAATTAAAACATAGCGCACATATTTTGCACCTCCTTTCACCTGGAAATGCACTCCAAGCCAGGCACCCGCCATATTCCCCGCTGCAAGGATCAGTCCGGCGACCAGGTCGACCTGTTTGTGATAAATAAAAATTCCGAGCGAAAAAACGGTGTATATCAATACAATAAATACTTTTATGGCGTTGGCGCGAACTAAATTATGCCCGCATCCAAGAACCAGTCCGGCGAGCAAAAAAAATCCTACACCCATTTGAATAAATCCGCCATAGATCCCTATTAAAAAGAAAATAAGGTATTGCAAAACTGTGGGTTTAGCACCGGTTTTTCCTGCCTGTTCTTTCACCCAGGCATCGGGTTTAAACACCACAACAAAGAGCAAGATCACCATTAATCCGGCAATCAGTTTTCTGAGCAGCCCGGCATCTATTTCAACTGCAAACAGGGCACCGATCAGGGCACCTGCAATGGCGGGAATCGCCAGGCGGTAATCCGTTTTAAAATCAAGAACTTTCTTTTTCCTGAACGTATTTACTCCAATGACATTTTGAAGCAGGATGGCAATTCGGTTGGTACCATTCGCCACATTTGCCGGAAGGCCCAGGAACATTAACAAGGGAATGGTGAGCATTGAACCTCCACCGGCAGTGGTATTAATAAATCCGGCTGCAACTCCGGTTCCGACAAGCGCTAAAACGATGTACCATTCCATGCTGTAAAATAAACAAAAAACGCTGCTCATCCTAAGATCAGCAGCGCATATTTTATATTTCCCTTTAATTCCTAATAGGCGAAAAGCGGGTAATCCTTCATCATGGAGTGAACTTTTTCTCCAATGGATTTAATCATTTTTTCATTTTCGATATTTGCAATTGAATCGTCAATCAACTGAACGATCTCAGACATCAGGCCCTCTTTTACTCCGCGAGTTGTAATGGCAGGAGTTCCCACCCGTAATCCGGAAGTCTGGAAAGGCGAACGACTATCAAAAGGAACCATGTTTTTGTTGACCGTAATTTCGGCGTTAACAATTGTATTTTCAACCAGTTTACCGGTAATTTCGGGGTATTTTGTACGCAGGTCAATCAACATGGAATGGTTATCAGTACCACCCGAAATAACTTTATATCCCAAATCAACAAATGCCTGTGCCATCACGGCAGCATTCTTTTTTACCTGTGTTTGATATTCCACATATTCGGGTTCCAGGGCCTCGCCAAAGGCAACCGCTTTGGCAGCAATTACATGCTCCAGAGGTCCTCCCTGCTGACCAGGAAATACAGCTGAATCCATTAAGGATGACATGGTCCGGACCACTCCTTTTTTAGTGGCAATTCCCCATGGATTTTTAAAATCTTTACCCATTAATATGATTCCACCACGAGGTCCGCGTAAGGTTTTGTGCGTAGTCGAAGTAACAATATGCGCATGTTCAAGTGGATTGTCGAGCAAACCTGCCGCAATTAAACCTGCCGGGTGTGCCATATCGACCATAAACAAGGCTCCCACCTTATCAGCAATTTCACGCATGCGTTTATAATCCCACTCACGGCTGTACGCCGATGCTCCGCCAATAATCAATTTAGGCTTGTGTTCGATGGCCAGGGATTCCATCTCGTCATAATCCACTATTCCGGTCTCCTCTTTTACTTTATAAGCAACCGGATTGTACAAAATACCTGATGAGTTCACAAATGAACCGTGCGAAAGATGTCCTCCGTGAGATAAATCGAGACCTAAGAAAGTATCGCCAGGTTTAAGAATTACGCTTAATACGGCAGCATTTGCCTGGGCTCCGGAGTGGGGCTGAACATTTGCCCATTCGGCATTATAAATTTCTTTTATACGGTCGATGGCCAATTGCTCGGTCATATCAACAAACTGGCAACCTCCGTAATATCTTTTCCCGGGGTAGCCTTCCGCATATTTATTGGTCATAACCGAACCCATAGCTTCCATAACCTGATCACTCACAAAGTTTTCAGAAGCAATTAGCTCAATCCCCCCCAACTGACGTTCGTGTTCTTTCTTAATAATATCAAAAACCAAAGTATCTCGTTTCATCTCGTAAATGGATTAAAATTTGAAAATCCAAAGGTAATACATTTTAATTCAGCGGATTGTTGACAAAGCGCAGATTTTGGGAGATTTTTTAAACAATTAATTTTCAGGTAAAGAGAGACTAAAGCACGATATGACGAAAAGTCCGAAGACCGGAGTCCGGAGACGGAAGACAAAAGAAATTGATTCATGGAGATTGAAGCTCAAAGCTCAAAGTTCGAAGCTCAAAGCTGAAAGCTGAAAGGAAGAACGCTGAAAGATTAGCCCGCACCACAAAACGATCGTCCTTCCCTTCCTGAAGGGAAGGATTAGAGGATGGGTTGGGAAGAAGCTCGAAGCTCAAAGCTGAAAGCTCGAAGGAAGAACGGTTCAAGTAGCGCCAGGAGCTGATAGGATGAGATCGCTTCTCCGTCCGTCAGCCGACGGACCGACGGATCGCGAAATCGTGCGTCTAACATTGTTTGGTGTACGAATTTATTCCAAAACAAAGTTTAGTGCACGATTCTGCGAGGAGCGAGGAACGAGCGACGTGGCAGCCTCATCGCACACTACCGAACGTCCCTTTCTAAGCAAAACCTAAAGCCAATAATCAAGAACAGATCCTTTTTCAGCGCACAAAGCGCCACCATTTCAAACCACCAAACGGTTGCGCCGATTGAGCGTAACGCTCATTTACCCAGGGCGTTGCCCTGGGCTGTTGCCTGCCGCCCCTTCAGGGCTTTTCGCATTTCAAACCAAATATTTGTATTGAAAACTAGCCCGAACCACCAGATGATCGTCCTTCCCTTCCAGAAGGGAAGGATTAGAGGATGGGTGAAAGGAAGCTCGAAGGAAGAAGCTCAAAGCTCAAAGCTCGAAGCTGAAAGGAAGAACGCTGCAAG
>JBFEWU010000471.1:0-3288 GCA_041546215.1 Draconibacterium sp.
CAAGTTAACTCTTTATCTTTCGATGTTCCGTTTTGCTGATGTGAATTTAAATCGCTCTCCATAAATACCGTGCAACGTTCGCCCAATTTTGCCGGATTTTCTGACGCGAGTCCTTTTTCACCAAACTCCTGCACTATTTTTATTCCCAATTTATCAGCTTGTTCTTCCAGAAAAGAACCGGTTCCGGCGGCACAAACTTTGTTCATTTCAAAATCTACAATTACTCCATTGGAAATGCTGATGTATTTTGAATCTTGTCCGCCAATTTCAAATATTGTATCTACTTCCGGATCAATTTGAATGGCTGCAGTAGCTTGACAGGTAATCTCGTTTTGGATAGTATCTGCACCAACAAAATCGCCCGTAAGATATCTGCCCGAACCGGTTGTGCCAACTCCTTTTATGATAACCCGGTGTCCAATTTCATCGCCCACCTCCGACAATCCCCGTTTTATGGCTTCCAAAGGTTGGCTCGCAGTTGGTAAATAACGCCGGGACAAAACGTGGTTAGCCTGATCAATAATTGCAATATTGGTGCTTAATGAACCCACATCAATTCCCAGGTATGCTTCAATTCCCATCTCTCCGTTTAAGGAGAATACATCTTTTATTAATTTATGATTTCTATCGGTTAATTTGGACAAACTGGCAGAACTGTTAAATCCGCTTTGTAAATATTTTTCAAGTTTTTGAAAAGAAATTTTTCCTTCTGAAACGGAATTTGTTTCCAAAGCAAAAAGTACAGCTCCAATTGCTCCCATGGATGCATGGTGTTGGGGTATGATTAGTTCTCCGGGTTCTAAATTGTAAACTTCGGTGAATGCACGAACCATTCCCTTGTTGGCAGCAACTCCTCCCTGAAATAATATGGGTTTAACCAAGGATTTTCCTTTTCCCAAAGTACTTTTGAAATTTCGGGCCACAGCAAAACATAAACCTGCAATTATGTCGTAAACAGGTGTGGCAATCTGCTGAAGGTGAATCATATCACTTTTAGCAAAAACAGAACATCTTCCAGCGATCCGGGGTGGTTTTTCCGATTTCAGGGCCAGTTCCCCGAATTCATCTTCTATTGATATTCCAATTCGTTTTGCTTGTTGATCGAGGAAAGAACCCGTGCCTGCGGCACATAAACTGTTCATTGTGAAGTCGGTAAGTTTCATTCCCTCTTTTACTTCACTTTTATCGAGGAAAATTAGTTTGGAATCTTCACCACCCATTTCAATTACGGTACGAATATCTGGATAAAGTTCCATGACAGCTTTCGACTGAGCGACTATCTCATTTACGGCAATACCATTTAGTAAGTCAGCAGCCCATTTGCTTCCGGTTCCGGTAAATGCAATTGTACCGGAAAGGTCGGTATGATTATGAATGATTTTTGACAATCTTTCCTTTAGAGTACTAAATGGCCTGCCATGACTAAAATCGTAATACTCTTCAATTATCTCTTTCTTGTCGTTTAATAAAACCGTGTTTACTGAAATTGAGCCAATGTCGCAGCCGAGATATTTCATAATGCTTGGTTTTTGGTTAATATTGACGGGATATAGCTAATCTTTCATGTCGCTCATTTAAGTTGGAGATTATACACACTGCATCTTGCTATCTTTCATAAAGTTACGGAATTATTACTCAAAACAAAATGTTTCGATTTATCATTCGAGAACTTAGATTTTTCAAAATGGAAATTAGAGAAGTTCAAAGCAGTTGAATAAGATTGACCCTCAGGATGAGACATGCATAAAAAAAGCCCGTCAAAAAATGACCGGCTCTTAAATCTCATTAGCGTAAAATAGCAATCTTATATCACTTTAACATTTACTGCGTTCAATCCTTTTTGACTTTCTTCAACGTCGAAACTTACTTTGTCACCTTCTCTAATCTCAGTTGTTAAACTGTTTTTGTGTACAAATAAATCTTTACCGCCCTCATCATTTACAATAAAGCCAAAACCTTTGTCGTTGTTGAAGAATTTTACCGTTCCGTTACTCATAAATAAATATTATATATTTATGCTAAGGTAATACAATTAATTCTGAAAGGATGTACAATTAATTAATTTTTCCGCAGGAGTATTCTCTAATTACCCCAAATAAGTTTTCAATAATGTACTTCGTGATGTATGTCGCAACCGTCTGATAGCCTTTTCTTTTATCTGTCGCACTCTTTCACGGGTTAATCCGAATCGTTCTGCAATTTCTTCGAGTGTCATTTCCTGACAACCGATACCGAAAAACAGTCTAATAATTTCGCTCTCACGTTCTGTCAATGTTACTAACGCACGGTGTATCTCTTTTCCAAGTGATTCCACCATAAGGGCACGGTCAGCATTTGGAGAATCGTTATTTACCAAAACATCCAAAAGGCTGTTGTCTTCGCCATCCACGAATGGGGCGTCAACTGAAACATGTCTTCCTGATACTCTTAGAGTATCGGCAACTTTGTCAGCAGGTAACTCCAAGGTTTCTGCTAATTCTTCTGGCGATGGCTTACGTTCATGTTCTTGCTCAAATTTTGCGAATGCCTTATTCATTTTCATCACAGAACCTACCTGATTCAATGGCAAACGAACCATACGTGATTGTTCTGCAACTGCTTGAATAATTGATTGTCGAATCCACCATACCGCATAGGAAATAAATTTAAACCCACGTGTTTCATCAAACTTCTGACCTGCTTTAATCAATCCAAGGTTTCCTTCGTTTATTAAGTCAGGTAAGGTCAATCCCTGATTTTGGTACTGCTTTGCAACCGAAACGACAAAACGCAGGTTTGCCTTTGTTAATTTCTCTAAAGCAGCTTGGTCGCCCTTTTTAATTCGCTGTGCTAATTCAACTTCTTCCTCAACAGTAATCAGTTCTTCCTTGCCAATTTCCTGTAAATACTTGTCTAAAGAGGCACTTTCACGGTTAGTAATAGACTTCGTAATCTTTAGCTGTCTCATATAAATTTCCTAAAAAAGAGTTCAAAAGTACACATTAAATATGTAACGGATTAATTCCTGGATACTATCTTAAATTAATGGTTATCAGGGAGACACGAATCCAAGTTAAACAACAGCTCATGGTGATATAAACGTAAATAAAGAACTTTTAAGACAGGGAATGGCTTGGCACTACAAACAATACAATAAGGACGAAGAATTGGTTAAATTGAAGCAGGAAGCTAGTTTGAAGAAGATTGGGTTATGGTTGCATTCTAATCCAGTTGCGCCTTGGGATTTTAGAGGGAAATAAGTATTTGTAATTTTACGACTACGTTAAACGTAGTTTCAGTTGGTAAACA
>JBFEWU010000092.1:0-14133 GCA_041546215.1 Draconibacterium sp.
GTGTGGCACAGGAATTTTAAGCATACTGGCATCGATGAAAGGTGCGGAGCACATTACGGCAATTGACATAGACAAATGGTCGTACGAAGGAACCAGGGACAATGCCAAACTCAATAACATTCAGAATATTGATGTAAAGTTGGGCGATGCCACTTTACTCGGCGACAGATCTTTCGATTTGATATTTGCCAACATTCATAAGAATATTCTGCTTGACGATATGCCGTCCTATTACGAGGTATTAAATTCAGGAGGTACCTTAATAATGAGTGGATTTTACCGTGAGGATATTCCTGACGTCAAAGCAAAAGCCGAGATCCTGGGAATGAAAGATGCCGGTTTTGTGGAAAAGAATAACTGGGTGGCCCATTCATTTACGAAGTAGGAACAATATCATTTCTGGGAATCTCCCAAATCTCCAGCTCGCGAATATCTTTTCCGTCGATAACAAAACGCAAGGCCGTGCAAACCTTATGAAATCCCTTGTAGCCGGCAGCTCCGGGATTCATATGCAGAAAATCGAGCTTTTTATCGTACATTACTTTTAAGATATGCGAGTGGCCACTTATAAAAAGCCCGGGAGGATGGGTAAAAACATCGGGCTTCACATAGCGCTCATATCTTCCGGGATAACCACCAATATGTGTCATCCAAACATCAACATCCTCACACATAAATCGTTGGTGCAAGGGATGAACCACACGAACATCTTGTCCATCAATGTTTCCATACACTCCTCTTAAGGGCTTATATCCGGCAATTTTATCGGCGGTTTCGATGTTCCCAAAGTCTCCGGCATGCCAAATTTCATCCACATTTTCGAAGAAGGAAAACAGGCGTTCATGTACAAATCCATGTGTATCCGACAAAAGTCCAATTCGTTTCATTAAATTTTTCTATTTGCAGTAAATTAAGTTAAATTTGTTCGTACCGTAAGCAGATCTAATAATCTCAATTCGAAAAAAATGAAACGAGTAGTAATAGTCCGGCATGGCAAAGCAGTACCCTACGGTTACGAAGATGATTTTACCCGCGACCTGCGCGACCGTGGAAAAAAAGATGCAAAATTGCTTAGTATGGAACTAAAAAGGCAGGGAGTATTTGCCGATGAAATGATTTCGAGCCCGGCAAAAAGGGCCATTAAAACAGCACGTATATTTGCTGAAAATCTTGATTTTGAGCAAGGGAATATTGTTGAAATTGATGACATTTACCACGGCCTGACAACCGGCGAATTTTTAGGAATTATACAGGAATTGCCGGTTGATGCCGAAACCGTTTTCTTTTTTGGGCATAATCCTGGCTTCTATTATTTTGTATGCAACCTGCTAAAAGCCTTTTACGGCGACATGCCAACAACTTCGACTGTTGGTATTGACTTCGATGTAAATACCTGGCAGGAAGTGGAAGCCCGAACCGGAGAGCTGGCATTTCACCTGGTTCCCAAACAGTTTAAATAAAGTGAGTTTCGGTGTTGAAATCCACCTTAAATGGATTTTAAAACAGATAAGACTTGCTGCTTATAACTTCTCCCGATATTAAGCTGAACCAAATCCAATTCCACTTCATTTGGGCTAAAGCGTATAATTTTATCGACATTTACAATAAATGAACGATGAATTCGCACAAACTGTTTCGGTAATTTTTCTGAAACTACACTGATTTTTTCCTTACTGATAACCTCTGTCTGTTTGGTGGTATGAACTTTTATATAATCCGACAAACTTTCAATGTATAAAATGTCGTTTAACGAAATCTGTACCTTGCGGCGATTTGAGATCAGTTCGAGCACTTGTTTTTTGGATTTTTCTGTTTCCAATCTATAATGTTCAAGTTCTTTTTGACGATTTGACAATTGCTGCAACATGACCAAAAATGAACCCGCAAAAACAACAACATACATTACAAAAGCAACCAATATTATCTGGTCCATAATATTCACTACGATTTGCTCAAAATTAAAATTGGCAAAATAAATGTACGAAAAGACAATCACAATCATTTGAAAATAGAGCGACAGAACCAGCATGTAGAAGAAGTACAAACCAAACCAGAAATATTTTTTTTTTCAGCAAAAAATAAGGAACCAGATAATAATTGAAAAAGTAAGAAGTTGCCATAACTACCGGAAGCAACAACGTGATAAAATAAAAAGCATGTAAATTATTGTTCCACGACCGTCCAAAGACCATGACGAGAATGGTAGTGACAACTAACCAGAATAATATGTGATAAACAGGATTTGTGATTCGTGATTTCATAATTTCTTTTTCAGATCGTTTTCCAAACAAGTCCGAATTTCGCTAAAAAAAACAAATTCAAAAACTAACATCGGTAAACAACAGGCTTAGAAACGGATTCGACCTTGCATTCGACCACCTTTTCCCTTTAAATTTGAATCGAATAAATCCATAAAAATTTACATTATGAAATTCTTTTACATGGGAGGACCAATATTTATGGGAATCCTAACATTCGTTTTAATTTCAATGGTCGCTTGGACTATTTATCATTTATTCCCTATTCTAACCGGGAAAAAAATAAACCTTACTAAAACCAGGTTAAAACTAAAACACATTAAAACCATCGGTTCGTTCGGGGCAGTTATAGGTATCCTGGGGCAGTTGATCGGACTATATTCGGCATTTTCGGTGTTGGAGAAACATGGAGACATTTCACAATCGTTAATAGCCGGAGGTCTAAAAGTTTCAACGATTCCTACAATTTATGGTATTTTAATCTTCCTGATATCCCTACTCCTGTGGTTTATGGTAGATAATAAGCTATCTCAAAAATCAGAATAACATTTTTTATAACTTTGGCATCTGACTAAAAATTTGAAGGTATGCAATTATTTTATGTCCCAGATATTTCAGGTGCCGAAGTTGTTTTAAACGAGACCGAATCGAAACACGCCATCCGGGTACTTCGTTTGCCGCCCGGTGCCCACATTCAACTGGTTGATGGTGACGGCGGATTTTACGAAGCCAAAATCACCGAAGCCAATCACAAGAAGTGCAAACTTGAGATAGTAGATTCTGAGCTGGATTTCGAAAAGAGAAAATTCCACCTTCACATTGCCATTGCCCCTACAAAAAACATAGACCGTTTTGAATGGTTCCTTGAAAAATGTACAGAAATTGGGATTGATGAAATTACCCCGATCATTTCGGAACATTCAGAGCGAAAAGTAATCAAACCGGAGCGATTGCAGAAGATCTTGGTTTCGGCCATGAAACAATCGGTGAAAGCCTACCTGCCAAAATTAAATGACCTCAGCACTTTTAAAGCTTTTATTGGTCAGAATAACAGTTCGAAGAAATACATTGCCCACTGCAATCCAGGCGAGAAAGAACTCCTGAAAGATTTTGTGTTGGAAGGCCATGACGTACTGGTATTAATCGGTCCGGAAGGTGATTTCAGCGCAGAAGAAGTGGAATGGGCAAAAGAGTATGGATTCGAAGAAATTTCGTTGGGAAAGGCCCGGTTAAGAACTGAGACTGCCGGAGTTGTTGCCTGCCATATTGTTAATTTGGCCAACGGCTGAGAATGTTCAGAGTTCAAAATGCAGAGTCGGGACTTTAACATTCATTCATTTTTTCTTTTCAATCACTAATCGTATTTTTCGGGAAATTTAAACCATGCGTATTTGCCTTTTTCTTTCATTCATTTTTGTTGCTCTTGGCGGAGTTGCCCAAAACCAAGGGATTAAAATTGCTTTGTTAAAATACAATGGCGGCGGCGATTGGTATTCCGATCCAACTGCATTGCCCAACCTGATTGAATACTGCAATGAAAATCTGAAAACAACGATTTACGAAGAACCATCGACCATCGAAATTGGCAGCCCCGAAATTTTCAATTTCCCCTTTACCCATTTAACCGGCCATGGGAACATTATTCTTTCGGAAAGCGATGCCATCAACTTAAGAGTTTATCTCGAAGGTGGAGGTTTTTTGCATGTTGATGATAATTATGGATTGGACGAATACCTTCGTCGCGAAATGAAAAAGGTTTTTCCAAATAAAGAATTTGTCGAACTTCCTCCATCCCACCCCATCTTTCATCAGAAATACGAATTTAACGAAGGTATTCCAAAAATTCACGAGCACGATAATAAGCCACCACAAGCCTTTGGCATTTTTTTGGAAGATAGGCTGGTGTGCCTGTACACTTATGAAACCGATTTGGGCGACGGCTGGGAAGATAACGATGTTCATGGAGATCCTGCTCAGTTAAGAGAAAAAGCTTTACAAATGGGCGCAAACATCATTTCTTTTGTCTTCAATCAATAAACCGGCAAAGGCATTCTTCAATGATTAATAAAAGGAAATGAGCATGGTCCGTCGGCTGGAGGAGACAAAAGGCAATGAATACTAACCGCGAAGGCGCAGAGGCGCAAAGAAATAATATCAGCGCCTTATTGCCTTAGCGGTGGAAAAAGTGACGAAGTTTCTTATGGTTGCAAAAGTGTTGAACATGGACATTTAAACTAAAATGTAAATAAGGTGGAAGACAACCAGGAATTGATTAATGATTAGTGATTAGTGATTAATGAAAAAGGCGGTTAAGCGGTATGACGGAGACAGAATTAACAATCTCATTTCAACGACAACTATGACAACGGAAAAGACCGAAGACAAAAGAAATTGATTAATGATTATTGTCTATTGATTAATGGCTTGGTCAATAAATTCTGGAATTCTAATACTCTGATACTCAATACGCGACAACAATGATAACAACGACAACGGGAAAGTCCGGAGACGGAAGGAATTGATTAGTGATTATTGATTAATGATTAATGTGTTTGGACGTTCAAACGATATGACGGATACAGTGTTAATAATCTCATTTCAATGACAACAATGACAACAATGATAACAACGACAACTGAACACTGAACACTGCTCCTTGCTCTTTACTCTATGTTCTTTGTTCTGTGTTCTATGTAATAAATTACAGGGTTTTAAACCAAAATCCAGACAATAAACAGATTTATAAATCTTAAATAAAATATAATCACATGAAAGTAATAGCCATTAACGGAAGCCCGCGCAGAAAAGGAAACACTTCAATCCTGATTGATGAAATGTTTAAAATCTTTCAGGCAGAAGGAATTGAAACGGAAAAAATCCAGCTGGGAAACAAACCGGTACATGGCTGCACGGCCTGCGGGAAATGCAGAGAAATACAAAACGGGAAATGCCACATTAAAAATGATCGGCTAAATATGTGCATTGAAAAAATGATTGAAGCCGATGGAATTATTCTTGGATCGCCGGTGTATTTTGCCGATGTTTCAACTGAAATTAAAGCGTTAATGGATGTGGCTGGCTATGTTACCCGTGGCAACGGGCATTTACTGAAACGCAAGGTAGCTGCCGGTATAATCGCGGTACGCCGCGGTGGTGCATTGCCAACATTCGACAGCATGAACCGCTTTTTCCTCATCAACCAAATGATTGTGCCGGGATCGACCTACTGGAATTTTGCATTTGGCAAGAATCCGGGAGATGTCTTAAAAGATGACGAAGGCATGCAGACCATTCAAACGCTGGCAGAAAATATGGCCTGGACTTTAAGGAAATTGGGAAGTTAGAGATCTTCGATTTCCAAACCGATTTTTATTGGAGAATTGCCATTCGCCAGATCCAAAAAAAAGACACCCCAATGAGATGTCTTTCTGCTTGAACATTGTTTAACGGTAACTATTTTGTTCCCTCACCGGGAACAAACTCTAAAATATCTCCGGGTTGGCAATCCAGTATATCGCAAATGGCCTCCATGGTTGAAAAACGGATGGCTTTAGCTTTTCCCTTTTTTAAAATGGAAAGATTGGCCATGGTAATTCCCACTTTCTCTGAAAGTTCGGTTAGGCTCATTTTTCGTTTCGCCATCATAACATCGAGGTTTACTATTATTGGCATATTACAATCTCAAATTAGTTCTGTTTCTTAAGTCAAAAAAATTCCATTGAATCAACCAAATAAAAGACACAACCATTACTCCCACTAAAAATCCGACCAATAATTCGTCGGCCGAAAGAGACCCGGCTGGAGTCAATGAATTCTCCATCAGTATTATATCCTGAACAACCATCATTAAATTGTTAATTCGTTTTCTGCTTCAATTTCACTGCCTTTTGAAAAAACATGCGATAGAACCATCGTAATTATCCCGGCCAGGAGAATTCCTTCAAACCAACGCTCCTGTGATGTTATTTCCACGTTTTCGAAACTAAATTTGTTTACCATGGTATAGTAGAAAATTTGCATGTACAGGATCATTACCAACCAAAGTCCCATAAGACCAAAACCTATTTTCTTTAAGTATTTATAGTTGCCTTCGTCAAAAACCCGGCCGTTTTTAACATTCCTGATAAAGAGATAAAACTGACGTACCAACCAAAATATTGAAGGAAAAACAATCAATAAAGGTATCACTAAAATTCTTCCGAGATTCCATGGAGTATCAATAAAATGTACTTTCCCGGTGGCTTCCACAATTTCAATGTCCATGGGCGATGACTGAAAATATCCAATACCGGTTTCACTAAAATTTACCTCTACCGGCATCGCTACGTGCAACTGAAGATCATTTTGCAGAATACCGCTTAGAATTGCTGCTGAAAGAAGTACTACTAAAGAGGACAGAATAATACACAAATAGTAGACGATACTCGTAAGAACATAGATAATTCGAACACTTAAGGGAATCTTATTCATGATTTTTCGTTTTAAACTTCGATTCAAAGTTAATCCAAATTTATTTATAAACAAATATTATTTATCGTTTTTCGATATTTATTTATTCTTATTCGTTATTGCTCAAGTTTCAAAACACAAAAAACATTCTGAATCCCGGTAAAATCCAACAACAATGAATATGGATGCATTTTGTTTCACGCAAAGGCAAAAGAAGCGCAAAACCCACCGGGTTTTCCATTTCCATATAAAACTCTAGTACTTTGCAAAATCCCCTGCGATCTTTGATAAACTTTCAACTGATTCTAGAAAGGTACTTTCATCAAAAAAGCCTCTCTGAAAAATCAGAAAGGCTTTTAATATATTTTGATTGGAAAAGCTTATTTCGTTTGCTCCAATTTTAAAGTTTCGGTGGTTACGTCGCATACCTCGGTTGGTCCGAAATACTGGATTGGACCAGGATAAATAAAGCATGTATTGAATGCCCACTCTCCACGTTTCGATACGAAATATTTATAGGGTGCTCCATCCAGCTCAACCAAAGCTTTTTGAATAACCGGTTTCATATGACCATGGCGTTTTTCCATGTTCATCATCATCGTAACCGGAACACCACCTGCAATCCACTCGTCAGCCGGTGCAGTTGTGTTACGCACCGATGCCATATAACCCGTTAAACCATCTGAAATAAGAACCGATGCGGTATAACCCAATGAGTAGCAATAGTCGGCATCGAAATTTGACGGAGCAGCACAACGACCTTCATAACCGAAAAAGTGGTATTGAACACCAAATTTGCCCACATACTGTTCGGCTTTTTTCATTTCTTCCAACTTATTATCAACCATCTCACCCAATAACTTTTCGGTTTCGATTAACGACACCTGAACGTTTCCATGCGGATCGCGGTCAAGCATTAATTGGCTTGCAATTCCGCTTGGCAACGACAATAATACTTTTGAAGAATCAGGAGTAATTTGCTCAGCAACCCACTGTATACGGTGGCTTTTCTTTAAGTGCTTAAATTCTTTTTCTTTTGTTGAACCTTCGGCCAGCAAATCGTTCAATTCCGAAATCAAAATTTTCATTTCAGGAATAAACTCTACCAAACCTTCAGGAATAAGAGCAACACCAAAGTTGTCGCCATTCTCGGCACGTTTTGCAACGATATCAGCCATGTGTGTCACTACTTCATCAAGTGTTTGTTGCTTTTCCTCAACTTCTTCCGAAATTAAAGTAATGTTTGGTTGTGTTTTTAAGGCGCACTCTAAACCAATGTGAGAAGCTGAACGCCCCATCAATTTTATAAAGTGCCAGTATTTTTTTGCAGAGTTTGAATCGCGTTGGATATTACCAATCAACTCAGAATAAACTTTTGTGGCCGTGTCGAAACCAAACGATGTTTCAATCATTTCGTTTTTCAGATCGCCATCAATGGTTTTTGGACAACCAATTACCTGCAGTTTTTCCCCTTTTGCCGCGTAGTATTCAGCCAGTACGCAAGCATTTGTATTCGAATCGTCGCCACCAATAATAACCAGCGCATTTAAATCAAGATCCTTTGCAATTTCCAGCCCCTTGTCGTACTGCCAGTCTTCTTCCAGTTTAGTACGCCCCGAACCAATGATATCGAAACCACCTGTATTGCGGTAATCATCAACGATATCAGCCGTTAATTCGATGTATTTATGATCGACCAGTCCGCCTGGTCCGCCAAGGAAACCATACAATTTACTTTCAGGATTTATTTTTTTAATTCCATCGAAAATACCTGAAATTACATTGTGTCCGCCCGGAGCCTGACCTCCTGAAAGAATTACACCCACATTAACAGCCGGCCTGTCTTTTTTAACTTCACCAGCTTCAAAGCTTATCAGAGGCATTCCGTAAGTATTCGGAAATAACTTTGCAATTTCTGCCTGATTGGCAACCGATTCGGTTTTTGCACCTTCAACCAGTTTTACTGCACCTGTCAAGGACTTGGGAACCTTAGGCTGGTATTTAGCCCGTTCTTTTTGTAATGCGCTAATATTGTTCATTTTATCTTGTATTGTATTTCGTTTTAAGCGCACCAAAAATAAGCTTATTTGCGATGAAATCACATGTTATAAAATTTGGGCTTAAGGATTTAAAGTAAAGTTAAAGGGGATTTACATAAACAGGAGATGAATTGCAGTGATTCATTCGAAAAGAATTAAAGTTTTTGTCACTTCGGACCCCTGCCCGATTTTATTGACAGAGACCCGAAGAAACGCAAGTCGAACAATGTTTAAGTAGTAAAAAAATCGAGAATATTACCTGCCGTACTACCTCGCCCGGCTTTATAGAATTCGGTATAACCGCATTTCTTGCACGAAATGGCATAAAATCTTCGGTTCTGGATGTCAAAAAAACGGGAGAGCCCCGAGCCGGTTGTTCTTATTTCATCCTGTTCAAATTCCCAACCGTTGCATTTAGCGCAGCTAAAATGTTTTTTCACTTGAATATATTTTAAATTAAACGTTCATTTTTACTATTCTACAGGAGCGTGGAGCTTCTCTGTATTTTTTACCGCAAAAGCGCTGAGATTTTTCTTTGCGCCTTTGCGCCTTAGCGGTGAATATACATCTCCTTTTGTCGTTAATCTTTATAAATTAAGTTTGCTTATAACTTTTCTATACTATGAGTACAGCTATTTGGTTTGCGTTACAATTTGAATAATAAATCCTACGATGGCAAATGCCAGCAGTACAATAAGAATAACCCGCTCCACCTGCTTACGTTTTATCAAGCCGGACTTTGGTTTTGATTTTAAATGGCTATATCTGCCCTGCTTCGTTTTTCTTTTTAAGTCGTTTTGCATTTTTTAAAGCATTATGAATGATCCACTCCAATTGCCCGTTTATACTCCTGAAATCATCGGCAGCCCATTTTTCTACCGCCGCCATCGTTTCAGGGTCCACACGTAATACAAATGTTTTTTTCTTCGCCATAACCTTTCCCTTTTTAAAACGAGCCTACTTAAAAACCTGAACGAATATGAACACCAGAATAACAATTACAATTTCAATGGCAAAAATTATCAGGAGTTTTTTTGCCCTTCTTCCAAGGAAGCTGTTTTTTCCCGATGCCGACTTTTCCTTGGTATCGGGAATGACTTTGTCACCCATTAATTTTCGCATGGCATAATCCATCGATTGCCTTTTTTTGTGTTCCCATTGCCTAAAACTCTGCTCTTCTCTACAAAGAACCTTTTCCATGTTATCGTCAATAAAGCGATCCGGTATTCACAATTGGTGTAGCGTCTTTATCACCGCACAACACAACCATTAAATTGCTTACCATAGTGGCTTTTTTCTCTTCATCAAGGTCAACAATTTTTTTCTTGCTTAATTCATCCAGTGCCATTTCAACCATACTAACCGCACCTTCAACAATTTTATATCGAGCAGCAACTATGGCTGTGGCCTGTTGGCGCTTTAACATGGCCTGGGCAATTTCCTGGGCATAAGCAATGTGATTAATACGTGCTTCAATTACATGAATTCCGGCAATATCCAAACGTTCTACAATCTCTTTTTCAAGCTCATCATTCACCTCCTCGGTGCCATCACGCAAGGTTACTTTTGCACTTTCATCTTCAATATTATCATAGGGATACATGCCAGCTAACTTACGTAAGGCAGCCTCGCTTTGCACAACCACGAAATGTTCGTACTCATCAACTCCGAAAGCAGCTTTGTAAGTTTCGTCCACTTTCCACACCAACACCAAACCAATCATAATCGGATTTCCCAATTTATCATTTACTTTAATGGTTTCACTGTCGAAATTGCGGGCACGTAAGGAAATCTTTCTGCGGACAAAAAATGGATTCACCCAATAAAAACCATTCGATTTAATGGTTCCCTTGTATGCGCCAAACAAAACCATTACGCAGCTTTGATTCGGATCGACAACGGTAAACCCAATGGCAATCAGAATAAAAACCGGAAGCAAAACTACAGCGGGAACTACCATTCCCCTCATAAAACCAAAAACGATTAAAACCAAAACAATCAGTTCCAAGAATAGAAACATGTAACCTGACATTCCAGAATATTGTTTTTCCATGACATTAAATTTTTAGTATTTTAATATTATTTTAATATCACTAAATTAGAATAATATTCAATAAAAGTCAAGATTCTTTGCTATTTTTATACCCTGTTTTATAACACCATTTGTTCATACATAAATTCAGACCTTATAACAGCAAAATGGATACACGATATTTCGTGCGAGAAACGGACACAGAATCTGCCAGCTGGCGGATAGCACAAACACAGATGATTACTTGTCAACGTACGGACTCATGAGTCACACGTGCAATATCACCAGGAGAAATACTCTGTTTTGTTATACGCTAAAATACAACACAGCTAATTAATTGCATACACATGAAGAAATACATTCAAGATCCCATCAATCAATTCATTAAACTTGAAACATCAAGTAGCATTATTCTTTTTGGAGCTACAGTAGCGGCCTTAATTTTGGCCAACAGCCCCTTAAGTGAACAATTCCTCCAATTCTGGAAAAACAATGTAACAATTAGTATTCCCGGATTTGAATTATCGAAACCCATTTACAAATGGATTAATGATGGTTTAATGGCGATCTTTTTCTTTTTAATTGGTCTCGAAATAAAACGGGAGATACTCACCGGAGAACTCAGTCATGTTAAAAAGGCTTCTCTGCCCCTTTTTGCTGCCATCGGCGGAATGGTAATTCCTGCCACGTTCTTTATCATTTTAAATGCAGGAAATGCGGGAGGCCAGGGATGGGGAATCCCCATGGCAGCCGACATTGCTTTTTCTCTTGGAATATTATTGCTGCTGGGAAATCGTGTTCCTGCCGGAATAAAAATATTCCTGATGGCCTTTGCTATCATCGACGACTTGGGTGCCGTACTTGTCATTGCATTTTTTTACAGTTCAAACTTAATCTGGGCGAACATTTTTATTGGATTAGCAATTGTGGTTGGTCTCGCACTTCTTACTCGAGCTAATTATTACTCAAAGTACATCTTCTTCATTTGCGGATTAATCGTTTGGATTCTTTTCTTGAAATCGGGAATACATGCCACTATTGCCGGTGTTTTAATGGCGCTAACCATTCCATTAAGCCGGGAAACAGATACCCGCTCATTTTATGAAAGAAGCAAGGCCCTTTTGGATAAATTTCTGGATGAATGCAAGACCCATGGGAAAGGTAAAAAAAGTGTACTGACGAAAAAGCAACTGCACATAATCGATGATTTAGAAGAACTCACAGAAGCTACTACCTCTCCGCTTCAGCACAACGAACACCAACTACATGGGTGGGTATCCTATTTGATTATGCCCCTTTTTGCCTTTGCAAATGCTGGTGTTATCTTCAAATTCGGAGGTGATTCAAACCTGGCTCTTTCCATAAATATTGCCATTAGTATGATTGTGGGGAATTTTATCGGAATCTTCTCATTCTCGTGGCTGGCCATTAAATTAAACATTGCCGAGTTACCCGAAAATGTAAACTTTAAACAATTGGCAGGCGTATCGTTTTTGGGAGGCCTTGGATTTACCATGTCCTTGTTTATCAGTGGTCTTGCCTATACCGATGCGGCACTGATCGATTCAGCCAAGATGGGAATACTGTTTGGTTCACTGATCGCAGGATTACTCGGATATTTCACCATTCGATTAACCGTAAAACCTAAGGAAGTATAAAAGTCGATCTACTTATTCACAACTCGAATGGTCGCTGATAATAAGCCAGCGGCCATTTATTTTCTGAATAAGCAAAGTAAAATGCCCGACCAGAAATGCCCGCATAATTTTACTCTTAAATTATTTGCCTAAATTAGTAAAATAGAAAAGCAGAGAAAATGAAACGTAGCAGTAAAGTTTTAATACCTACCGGGTTTGTTGTACTATTTTTTGGACTTATAATGAACGAAACTTCGTATGCCCAGGTAAAAATTGGTGTTTTTGCCGATTGCCAGTATTGCGATTGTGAAACCGGTGGAAATCGTTTTTACAGAAATTCACTTTCGAAATTAAATAATTGCCTGGGCGAATTCAATAAGGACCAACTGGATTTTGTGGTTGGACTGGGAGATTTAATCGA
This sequence comes from Draconibacterium sp., assembly GCA_041546215.1. Lineage (GTDB taxonomy): Bacteria > Bacteroidota > Bacteroidia > Bacteroidales > Prolixibacteraceae > Draconibacterium. The sequence continues at coordinate 12,837 of JBFEWU010000092.1, forward strand.
TCGGGATTTCGAAAGTTTTCGAGCGGTAAATGCCATTCTGGGCAAAAGTAACTCACCTGTTTATCAGGTTACAGGCAACCACGATTTATCGGTTGAAAATGACTTCCTGGATAAAGTTCCCTCTGCCTTAAACCAGGAAAAAACCTACTACAAACTTGAAAAAAAGAATTGGCTATTTATTTTTCTGAATGGAAACGAAATAAGTATTCAATCGAACCATGCAAAAACGGTTAAAACTGCCCGGTTAATGCTGGAAGGCCTGACCTCCGCCAAGCAACCCAACAATAAGAACTGGAACGGAGCTTTGGGGAATAAGCAGATTAAATGGCTTGAAAAAGAATTAAAAACAGCTGAACGCCGCAGGACGAAAGTTGTGGTGTTTTGCCACTACCCAATTTTGCCACTCGAAGCTCATGCCTTATGGGATGCCAAAAAAGTGTTTCAGGTTCTTGCGAAATACAATTGCGTAAAAGCGTGGATTAACGGGCATAACCATGCCGGAAATTATGCCACTGAAAATGGAATTCACTTTATAACCATGAAAGGAATGGTGGACACCGAAAAAGAAAATGCCTTTTCCACAATCTCCTTCTCCGATGATGAAATATTGATTAAAGGATTTGGCAGAGAATCCAGCAGAAAATTACCTTTGAACTCTGAATTTTGAAGACTACTTTTGCAAAAAGTAAAATTCCACAAAAATGAGCGACGATAAAAAGATTATATTTTCGATGTATAAGGTGAGTAAAACCTACCCGCCAAGTAAAACCGTTATAAAAGACATTTCACTTTCGTTTTTTCTGGGAGCTAAAATTGGCATCATTGGTTTAAATGGTTCCGGTAAATCGACCTTGCTAAAGATTATTGCAGGGCAAGATACGGCTTATAATGGCGAATTGGTATTTGCCGAAGGTTATTCGGTGGGCTTACTCGACCAGGAACCCCAATTGGATGAAAATAAAACCGTAATTGAAATCGTACGCGAGGGTTTACAGGAAACCGTTGATGTACTGGCCCGGTATGAAGAAATAAACAACGAATTTGGCTTGCCTGAGGTTTATGAAAATCCGGACAAAATGGATGCCTTGATGAACGAGCAGGCCAAACTACAGGAGAGGATGGACCAACTGGATGCATGGAACCTCGACAGCAAACTGGAACGTGCCATGGATGCCTTGCAATGCCCGCCAAACGAACAGCCCATCAGCGAGCTATCGGGAGGTGAACGCCGGCGTGTTGCTTTGTGCCGTTTGCTCTTACAGGAACCTGATGTGCTTCTGCTGGATGAGCCCACCAA
>JBFEWU010000090.1:0-14421 GCA_041546215.1 Draconibacterium sp.
ACAAAGAAGACACGGAGCTTCACAAAGGATTTAAACCTAAGCGGTTTTCCTGTTCGTCTTTGTGCCATTGCGAGAGACCATAATAAAACATTCTGATGAAAAGAAGAGTTATGACACAAAGCTACACAAAGAAGACACGGAGATTCACAAAGGTTTTCTGCGCTAACATTGATCATATTATTTCTTTTATACATCTCATTTTCTGGTTTTGGTTTAAAATCTTCACTTTATTGCCGCTACTTCGCCGCTACCGCGCGATTGCATCGCGTGGTCTTTTAACTTAACCTATAACCATGCGGCGTAAATGCATGGCAACGTAGGTTAATTTACTTAACAACAATTACACCTTCCAAAATTCCCTTTCCTCCGGCATAATCAGCACCACTGCTGTATAAATAATCTTCAGCCTTGAACACCAGTCCTTCTTCCACCGGGTTATTATGGATATAGTTAATCTTCTCGTCGATTACTTCATTACTCCATAATTCAACCGGATTATTATCATGTCTCCAAAACTGGTATCTATTTACATTCGACGATTTGTTACTCGCTTTCAGAAAATGTTCCAATAAAAATTCTTTCCTGCTTTCTTTCGGATTTCCTATTATCGCTTTAACAATCATTTTACTGGTATATCGTTTAAAATCTCCAAGAAGCAACTCTGGTTTATGTTCCCCCGAACTTCTAAAAACCAGATGGACATGGCTTGTCATTATACACCATGCAAATATCTCCATGCCCTTTTCTTGTTGACAGTAATACAAACTGTCGACAATGATATTTTTGTATTCGTTTCTTGTAAATACATCCAACCATTCAATTACGGCAAAACTTACAAAATATATACCGTCAGGATTATGAAATTTATAATTACGACTCATTATTTATGTTGGTTAACTTCTTATTTATGTTGTTTTACCACGCGATGCAATCGCGCGGTAGCGGCGCTAATACTGTATCCGTCATATCGTTTGAACGTCCAAACACATTAATCATTAATCAATAATCACTAATCAATTCCTTCCATCTTCGGTCTTCGGTCTTTTCAGTTATCATTGTTGTCGATTCTTATTTCAAAGATAACTTGACAACCTGACAACGCGAACGTAGTGAGTGGACAACCTCTTCTTTGGTTGTCTTCGGTCTTCCTTTGAGCTTTCAGCTTCTTCCGTCTTCGGTCTTCGGTCTTTTCTGTTGTCATTGTTGTCGCGTATTGAGTATCAGAGTATTAGAATTTCAGAATTTATTGACCAAGCCATTAATCAATAGACAATAATCATTAATCAATTTCTTTTGTCTTCGGTCTTTCCCGTTGTCATTTATTGGAATAAACTTCAATCTCTGCAAACGAAGCTTTACCACTTTCCCGCACATCCGATCGGGCGACCATTTTCAGGAATCGGGCATCAACACTTTTTTCAAAATCAATCTTTCTTTTATTGGGATTGTTTTCGATGTTGCTGAACGTTCCTCCGACAAGCCTGTCCCATTGTTCTCCGTTTTTACTTGCCCAAAAGGAGTATTCATAAACGATTCCTTCCTTTTCGCCGTCCTGGCGTGAAAGGTAGGAGAATGCACTGATTTCATGTTGTTCTCCCATGTCCATAAGGATCTCATGCGAATGACCTGATGAGTTTTCGGGGCAAATAAGAAAGCTTTCCGGATTGTTGTCTATGCAAAGGTCGGCCTCTTTCGACTTACGGCCGTTTACGGCAACTACTTTCCATTTCTCCCTGGCTATGCCGTATTCTTTCCATAGAATTTCTGTTTTAAAACCCGCTTCCTCATCCATGGCATAACTATGGACTTTCCCTCCTCCGGGGATAAGAACAGGATTGGTGTATTTAACAAAATCAGCAGAATCGGGGCTTTCACCAAGGGCATAAAACACGGAAACACCGGCTACTGTGTTAAAGCTCAGCATTCCCTTTGTATCCATATTCGATATGGGATCGGCTACCAACGCCGGGGCATTGTATATCCCGATACCGGACAGGGTTAAACAAGGTGCTGTTGTTTTTAAAGTGAGCCTGCATTTTGATGTTTTCAGGTCATCGAAACGTAAAATTCGCTTGTATCCCACCGTGGTTCCTTCAGCCACCTCCCTGAATTTCCCGTTTTCTTCAATCTCGAAAGTAAATTCATGGATACGCTGTCCAAGCGAAATGTTCTCCTGCAAAAGCAAACGGTTAAATCCGGTCTCCTTCTCGAAAGCAATTTCAAGACTTGCGGCTTGAACACTGTCGTTGGTAGCCCAGTAGGTAGCCTTATCGCCATCCACGCAATTTTCAGGCGAATACATTTTGGATTTTCCACGGGTATCGCTGGCCTTAATCCTGGCAGACTCAGCAAGATTGGTTTCAAATTCCCGTTTTACCTGTTCCCTGAATTTTAAAAGAGCCCGCTTGTCTTCTTCGCGAACCATACCGGTGGGGGCAATTGCCAACCCCAGGTTTAACGGAGATCCTCGTCCAATGGAGGTATAAAACAGATCCATTAAATTGGAAAGGCTACGTGGCCGGCTGCCTGTGTGGTAATACCATGCTTTCGGCCAGAGCAGCGTCGTATTCACTTCGGCAGGAATCCACTGCTGTCCGCCCTGTTCTCCTGTTCCCAATTTTTTATGGAATTCCCTGCCCGATTCGCCGGGGGCCATCCCTTCTGTCTCAATTGTATTCCAGTTGGTTTCTCCGGCAATGCCATTTTCATTTCCAACCCATCTTACGCCGGGGCCAACATCGCTGAATATAACCGCCTGAGGCTGATTTTTCTTTACGATCGAAAAAATGGAATCGTAGCCATAATAGGTTTTTCTGTCGATATTGCGGCGTTCGTTAGCTCCGCCATAATAACCTGTTCCACCATTGGCACCATCGATCCAGAATTCAAAAACTTCACCATATTCTGTCAGCAACTCTTCCAGTTGCCTGTAATAATAATCCACATATTCACGCTGGCCATATTGCGCATGATTTCTGTCCCATGGCGACAAATAAACACCCAGCTTCAGCCCGTATTTTTTACAGGATTCTGACAAATCGCCTAACACATCACCTTCCCCGTTTTTCCAGGGTGTTGCCGCAACCGAATAAGCGGTGTACTTGCTGGGCCACAGACAAAATCCATCGTGGTGTTTCGCCACAAGGATCAATCCCTTCATTCCCGCCTCGCTGGCGGTTTGCGCCCACTGATCGGTATTTAAATCGGAAGGATTGAATAATCCGGGATCTACATCACCAAATGCCCACTCTTCTTCTGTGTAGGTATTTAGTCCGTAACAAACCAGGCTGAAATATTCCATTTCATGCCAGTTAAGCTGAGCCTTATCCGGTAGGGCTCCAAAAGGTTGCGGCGGTGCGGTCTGCTTACAAGCCGTAACAAACATTACCAATAAAAACAGGAATATCTTTTGCATAGCTTTCATGCCTTTCCTGAATTGCTATTGATTGTTTTTAATCATTTCACCCACTTTGGTGAGGGTTTCTACGTCAATATCCCTGATTTTTCCGTCGTAACCGGGTCCAACATCAATGGAAAATATATTTCCAAATTTCACTGCTCCCACATAATCGGCATAGATTTTTTCTGCAGAATGGCAAAGTGTATCGTGCTTTGGAAGCGAATAAAACCAATCGGCACCGCCATCGTGTTTTGGCAAAATCGGGTAAGTAAATTCGGCGACTAAAAAATTATCGTAACTGTCTTTCACATGTGCATCGTTCCAAACGGTACTTTTATCTCCTATTGGCCCCGGCCTTCCCCGCTCACGCAGGTTTAGTCTTCCTGCCGTTTCGCCCGTATTAAAACCAATAAAACAGTTGGGCTGGAACTGGTGAATAAAGTCAACCGTTTCTTTATGGCTCAGGCCACCATCACCAACGGCATGGTCCATCCAGAAAAATTCGATGGGCCCGTACTGGGTGCAAATCTCCTTTAACTGGGCTTTTTTCATTTCAGGATTCATTCCACCTTTTTTCCAGCCTCCATCTTCTGCCCCTTCCCAATTCCAATCTCCTTCCGAGAAATACAAGGCTAATTTAATCCCATACTTATCGCATGATTTACGAAGTTGAGCAAGCACATCAATTCCCAATTGGCTGTTGGTTACTTTCTTATCGGTAGTTTCAGTATCCCACAGGCAAAACCCATCGTGGTGTTTCGAAAGGAATAAAATGTATCCCATCCCGGCATCTTTTGCTGTTTTACACCATTGGTCGGTATCGCAGCCGGTGGCTTTAAAAAAGCTGGCACCCTTGTCCAGGGTAGGCGTCCATTCTTTGCCATAAAAGGTACTGAACGACCAGCAGATAAACATTCCAAACTTCATGTCTTTTATCTGTTCGGCACGAAGGGCATCGTCAATTTTTACCGTGTAATCAGGTTTGGATTGCTGCTGGCAATTTGTAAACAGAATGGCCAGCACCATGGCTAAAAGTTTGATTTTTTTTGTCATAACATTGGTTTTTTTTAACTATTTTGGTTTTAGACTTATGGCTAATCAGGTTTTGTTTGAATTTTGTGAAAGAAAAATCCGTACAGCGATGTGGCCAGCAACGGGATTACAACAACCAGCAAAGAGGTCTTCAGGCTAAATGAATCGGCCATTACGCCAAACAGGAGAGGGATGAAAAATCCGCCGGAAATGGCCATAATCAAAAATGCAGAAGCCTCATTGGTGTATTCTCCCAGCCCTTTGGTAGACAAAGCAAAAATGGAAGCAAACATGATGGAGATAAAAAATCCAATGGCTGTGATGGCGTAAATTCCGGTATCTCCTCCGGCTACCATGGATGTAATAACCAATAAGGCCGCTATGAGTGCAAAAAAGCCAAGTATCTTTGCCGGATTAATTTTGGTCATTGCCCAGGCCCCGAGCAGACGACCCGCCATCAGACCGTAAAAGATAAAGGCAGATAAGCGTACGGCCTCTGCGTTGGAAATGTCTCCAAGCTCCTTAAAGTAAGGAGTCATTAACTGGTATAAAATTGCCTCTGCGCCCATGTAAATGAACATGATTACAAAACCAAGAACAAAATGACGGTATTTGAACGCACCCCCGCCCCTTAATTTTACCTCTGCTCCCTGCACTTCGGTAGGATTAGGCGGCATTTTTGCAAATCTCACCAGGATGGCAAGGAGGAAAAACAAGCCGGCAATGACGAGGTAGAATATTTTTATCCCACCAAAAACATCATTTTCAAACCATTCAAGCATAAACCAACCTCCAATGGGTGCGGTAAGGGCTGCACCAATGGCTCCTACTCCCTGGGCAAAATTTATCCGTGCTTCACGGTTGTTTATGTTTCCCAAAATTCCAATGTATGGATTACATACGGTTTGCAGAATGGTAACTCCGCCAAACAGAACAAACAAACCCACAAGGAAAAGATTATAACTTTCAAGAACGGAAGCCGGATAAAAGATTAACAGACCAATGCCTGTTATTGCTGCCCCCAGTGTAATTGCTTTCTGCGTTCCGAATTTATTGATTATGATTTTGGCCGGGTACGACATTAAAAAAAAGGCCAAAAACGACAGGGATGTTCCCAGCGAAACCTGCAGATTGCTAAGTTCGAAGGAATCCTGAAAAAAAGTAGCCAGGACATTGAACAGGTTCCAGATAAATCCCCACAGAAAAAAGAGGATATATACTAAAAGTAAGGGTAGTAGTTTTGATTGGTTCTTCATTAGAATATATTTATAGTTAAGTGTACATCTTCAAACTTTACAGCAACATGAAACTACCACATTTTCCACCGCCAAAGCGCTAAAACACTTAGATTTTTATGGAAAGTTATATCACAAAGTTACTCAAAGGAGCACGGAGTTTCACAAAGGTTTTCGTCCATAAGATTATCTCTTTTCCCCTCTCTGTGCAATAACCGTTTAACGATTTAAGTTTCACAAATCAAATTCAGTGCATCAGCATAATTTTTAGCGCCTCCGCGGTTTATATTAATTTCCATTTAATTTATTTTACATCATCCACTTTCATTTCCATCCAGTTCACTCCAAAGCGGTTTGTTACCGGTTTTCCAACAAAGTTTTCCCGTAGTTTCTTAAACGCTTCGTATGAAGTAATAATTTCATTTTTCCGGGTGGCACTTCGCACCAAAAAATCGGCATCGGGAGGATAGCATGCTGCCGGCACCCCTGCATCCCTGTCTTCCTGTTCTTCGCTGGCAAATCGTGTAATTTCTGCATTAGTAGGCAGAGTAGCGCTTTGGTAACGAAGGTCCATGCTCCACCGGACACCATCTGTTGAATTCTTAAAACTACCATGAATGACTTTGTTCGACAAAAGCAATACTCCGCCTTTGGGAACCGGGCATTCCACCCAGTTATCCTTGGGTACCAGTTCTTCTTTCACCGCCAGGTATTTCCCGCTTTCGTGCAATTCGTGCGCCACGACATCTCCTTTGTGAGTTCCCGGGATGACGTATAAACAGCCATTTTTTGCGCTTGTATCCACCAGTGGGATCCACATGGTCATCACCAGTGAATCATCGCAATAGGGTTCAAAATAACCGGAGTCCTGGTGCCATGGAACTTCTCCATACCCATAATTTGGAATTTTCGGACGCAGCCGGTAAACCGAGCTGGCAATTACTTCATTTCCACAGAAAGCTTCTGCCACATCAAGTAATTTACTGTTCGTTATCAATTCAAAAATTGCCGGACCATGTAAAATCCCATTCCAGATAGATACAGCCAGTTTGGGCGTTTCCATGCTAATTTTCGCCAGCCTCGTTTCAAAAGGTTCATTTTCGTATAAACTGGAAATCTCACCCTTTGCAAACAACTCTTTTGCCCGTTTGTCTATCTCAGCATTTAATTCATCAATCACATCCTGCAAATCGCTATGGTCGACCACTTTTTCAATTAACAGGTATCCGTTTTCCTTAAAAAAGTCTTGTTGTTCTTTTGATATCATGATTTCAGCCATTTTTTGATCCTTTATAACGTTTAACTATTTCTGTATAAATCCTGAAATTTTAATGTTCAGATCCTTGTTCCTATTTTTAAAGTGCAGCAATTTCGCATAATCCTCTGAATCAAATCCCACCCCGTCGAAATGCCATTTTTTGTCCATCCGCTGGTACTTATCTTCGCATATATCATTAAAAAGATTTAATTCCCATTCTGAAAACAAGCCTTTGTATTCGGTTCTGATTCGATGAGCAATTGCAGTTAAATTTTCATCACTGCCGGTTGCCTCAGGTATAACGGGAGTCCGGAACTGCAGCTCCGGACCTTTGTTTGTAAATTTATAGGTCTTTATCCAGTCGAGCGCTTTGAAGATGGAGTCTGTTCCCTGTCCCGTCATTTCTTTTGCAGCTTTCTTATTCATCAGTTTCAGGTCGAAAAACACCAGGTCGGTATAGGGAATGATCATCTCCAGTACCTTTTCTGAAAGGAAGCCTGAAGTATCAAAGGCGGTGTGTATTCCCTCTTCCCGGCAGGCTTTGAAAAGCTCACGTACAAATTCAGGTGCTGTCCCGGGTTCTCCACCGCTCAGGGTTAATCCTCCTCCCGAGGCATCCATAAACGGCTTATCCTTTCGTAACTTTTCAATCATCGCCCCGACGGTAAAATCTTCTCCAATTTTTTCAATGGCTGTTGACGGACAAATATTGGCGCAGGCATAACAGCCTTCACATTTGTTTCGGTCTACCTCTATACTATTTTCAATGTAAGAGAGAGCCTGGTTTGGACAAGCTGTCACACAACTCAAACATCCAATGCATTTTGAATGAATGACCCAAATTTCCTTTTTAGCTGAAATGCTCTCCGGATTATGGCACCAGAGGCAGGACAAGGGGCAGCCTTTTAAATAGATGACAGTTCGGTATCCCGGACCGTTGTGTGTATTCAACGATTCAATTTTAAATATTCTACCCCTCACCTCTTTGTTATCCGGTTGCATTGCCTTGTAAACCAGTTATAATTTTGTGTAATTCACCCTCTCAACAAACTCTTTCTGAAAGCGTTTATCCATACTTACAAAATGACTCGAATACCCGGTTACTTTCACATTAATATCGTGATAAACCGGATTGTCGTTATCCTTCATAGCTTCTTCGAGAATTGCCAGGTCAACCAGGTTAAAGTTAATCTGCACCCCTCCTTTTTTAAAGAAAGCTACCGAAAATGCTTCCATTAATTTATCTTTTTCAAGACCGCTCTTGAAGAAATCGGGTGTTAATTCAATTTGAAAAGAGCCACCCTGGTATTTTGTAAAATCGAGCCTGGTAAATGAATTTACGGTTGCTCCAATCCCCTTTTTATTGCGGCCGTGCATTGGATTCATGCCATGCGCCAGTGGTTCTTTAGCCAGCCTCCCGTCGGGTGTTGCACCCAACATAGGCCCGGCATAAGTGTGCCCCATATATTGAAAAAGTGAAGGACGAAAAGGGAATCCCTTGTTGTTCCTTTTACTTTCCAAAATCGTTCTTACCTGTTCCGAAACCAGGACAGCCATTTCATCCGCACCTTCCTCGTCGTTTCCAAATTTAGAGACGTTCAGGAAATGCTGACGCATAACTTCATTCCCTTCCCAATCGGAATTCAGCGCTTGCTCCAATTCGGCCAGGGAATATCTTTTTTCATTAAAAACAAGTTCTTTGATGGCATAAACAGAATCGGCCACATTGGGAACTCCCAGCACATTAACGGAAGTAAAATTGTATCGCACTGCTCCTTTATCGGTGCAATCTTTCCCTTTCTCAATGCAATCGTGCATACAGAATGTAGTCACCATTTCGGGCCATACTTTTGCCTGCCAGTCGTAGGTAGCATTTTTAAATTTCACCAGCGCATCGGCCGTGCGATCCACTTCGTGGCAATAGATATTCCAGAATTCATCAAAGGTTTCCAGGCTCTTTTCTACGGCTGCCGTAATCGCCCTTTGCAAGGGTTTTACCAGTACCAGGCTGTTTACGTCCTGGTCGTTGTATTCGGTTCCAACACCGCAGTACCACTGGCAACCGCTATAGGCAACATTCCAGGCATCTTCCTCGCGATACCCGCTCCTTACTTCGCTGGCTTTCAACACATCGTAGTTCACCAAAATGGGAACCCCACAGCCATGGCGTGTTAAAACGTCATTGGCATAACGGTAAAAATGCTCGTCCATATCTTCATGCCACATCACACCCATGTGGTTAATTCCGCCTACCAGATCGTAAGCTTCCAGGCACACCCAGCTCATCTCATTTGTGGCATCCGACCAATCCTGCAACCGTCCGCCTAAAGCCGTGTAGCTACCGTATTTTATATACATCTCACCCACCAGTTCACGGGCCATTTGCCGGGTAATTTTGTTTTCCGAAATATCTTTTTGATAAAAGGGCTGTAACAGCTGATCGGTACGGCCATAACCATTCCCGTGCCCATGCATGCGCTCGGCAACCTGGAAAAACCATATCCATTGTACGGCTTCATGAAAGGATTGAGGTGCCCGTTCGGATAAATTATCGCAAACCTCAGCAATGGAAAGATAAAGGTCGATTTGTTTTGAATCGTCACATCCAGAAGCCTTTGCCCGTGCCACTTCCGCGTGCCGTTTGATAAAGCGCTGAATGGAAAGTGCAATGATTTCAGAACCTCTCAGATAGTTGAGTTGTTCCGTTTTCCCTTCTTCGGCAAATTTTGCCATATTGTGTCTTACCTTGTCGAGCAGGCCATTCCAGCCCAAACTCAGACCAATACTCAGGTCGGGACAGGTATGTGTAAAACTGATTCCTCCGGCACCCAATTCCCGGGCTTCAAAACCTGCTTCTCTTTGTTCTTCGGGATACTGGAAAAAGCGAGCCTCATCCAACTGCCAGTGAAACTCGCCCACAATCAATTCATTTTCGTGAACTTCTGCCGGACTATTGTCTATGAAAAAGGCGTAATCTTCTGCCCAGTTTAATGGCGTATACTCAAAACTCCCTTTTTTGGAAGGCATTTCCTTTGCTTTCGGATAAGGAATCCCCACATCAACCCTGGCATTATGGTCGCCAATATTAATGCGATGGTCGATGTCGCAGGCATGTTCTCCGGTTGCCGGGGAAAAAGAGGCAGCTTCTCCCGACCAGTGATACACCAAAAATTCGGCATTATCACAATACAGATCCCTTTTTTTGTCGATAACCAGTTTTAAGCGCCGGTCTATCAGGGCTTTCATTCTGCTGTCGGGTGCAAATTTCTGTATTACTTCTCTTTCTTTCACGTTGAATATGTTTTTAAATTAAATGTTTATTTCTACACCTTGCAACAAGAAGAAACTTCGCCAGATTCTTCACTGCCAGTATGCATGCTCCCACATGTTCGTTTTATACTTGCTCAATATTTTGACTATCTAAACATTTCGTATAATTTTACCATATCAAATTAACACATTAATAGCTTTATAGAAAATAAACAATACAAACTTATAACTATACATTCTTAACATTATGGCTATTGATTCGTATGAATGCAAAATTATTTCAGGGGGTTTTAACCATTGTGATGTGTCGTGGAACAAAAACAGCGATGAACTGGACCGTTGTTTCAAAATCTATAATCCCGTAAGCGGAAATGCCATAATTAATGTGGACCACAAAGAATTCCGGATTGAGTCGGGAAATATCTATTTTGTTTCGGGCTTTAATATCATTTCTCAGAAATGCCCCTCTGCCATGGATATTTACTGGATACATTTTATTCCTGCCTCTCTTTATCTCAGGCAGATTTTATTGCACTCCGAGCCTGTTCACGTGTGGGATAAGACCAACTTTCCCTTTATGGACAAGTTTAATGAGTGTGTACTGCAAATATTTGGGAACAATAAACAAATTACACCCAATACTCCAATTTTACCCTACTCATTTGAAGAAGCGTCAATACAAAGTTATCTTTTGAGTTTTATGGCAGATATTTTAAAAAAGACACCTGCATTCGATGCGGGCACATCCAAAGAATTAAAAAGACTGGAACCATCCATTAATTTTATGAACAGCAATTTCCGGCAAAATCCCTCCCTGGCGAAGATTGCTTCCAAATCGGCTCTTGCGCCCAATTACTTTCACCGTATTTTTAAAAAGAACTTTGGTATAACGCCTTTGCGCTACCTGCTACGTTTGCGCATGGAATTGGCCATCAGACTACTGACCACCACTGGTAAAGATGTAAAGGAAGTAGCTTTTGAAAGCGGATATGAGAGTGAATATTATTTCTACCGGCAATTCAAAAAGCAATACGGATATAGTCCGGGTAAACTAAAAAAAGTGAGACCGTTCTGACACAGGCTCACTTTTCTCAGTATTATATTTTCCGAACAGCTTAGCGCAATACTATTTCCTGTCCGGGTTGGGTATTGATGGTAATAATGCCCGATTGCATCGTGAACTCAGCACCCTGAATTGTTACATCATCCTTTTCAAACGGGTTCTCAATTTTTACTGGACCACCCTTTTCCGATTTGATTCTGACTGAATGTACTTTGCCAGCTACCCTATCAGCAGAAACCAAAAACGCCCCATAAGTCCGCAAATCGGTAAAGCCTGCCTCGGTCCAACTCTCCGGAATTGCCGGAAACAATTTAACAATGCCGGAATGACTTTGAATTAACATTTCCTGAACAGCAGAAGCGAAGGCAAAGTTCCCTTCGAGCGTAAACGGGCGATAGAGCATGGTCGAATACCCGGCCTTGCATTGGTCGCCATTAACATGAAATGAATTTTTCAGGCAAAAGCATTGGGCAAAAATAGTCAGGGCTCTCGCCGCATTTTCGCCTTCAAAAGCGCGGGCATACAAATTTCCTTGCCAGCTGAAGGAATAACCTGTCCAGAAATCTGAGCTTTGACTTTCGAGATTCCTCAGGGTATTCTTTATGATGGTTTGGTCTTTCTCTCCATTGGAAAAATCCACCAGGCCCAGGGGGTGAAAACCCAGCAGGTGAGAAAAATGACGGTGCGATTGGTTGTATGGGAATCCAGGGGCAAACATAAAGCCGGTTTCCGGATCAATTGTCAGTTCAGGCCATTGGGCCAGCACTTCTTCCCATTTTACCGCTTCTTCTGCCAGACCGAGTTCCCGTGCCAGCTCTGCTGATTTTTCCAGGTTCCAGCGTATGAGTGCCAGGTCGAAATTGGTGGTTTCGGCAAACCATGCATTGCGCGAGTTATTGTATATTTCAGGGCTTGAACTAATAATAAGTTTTCGTTTGCCATCTTCTCCGATCACGGATATTTCTTCAATAAAGACAGAGACGTCTTTTAGCCAGGGGTAGGCTCTTTCTTTTAAAAATTCCCTGTCTTTTGAAAACTGCCAGTGCAAATAAAAATGGTGCGACAGCCAGGCTGCCACCATCTGTCCGAAGGAATATTGGATCCAGCCACCCATGGGCTCGCCCTCGAGGGTGGTTACGCCGGGTACATTCATGCCTCCTGTTCCAAAATAATCCTCGGTGTATTTTTTAAATGCAGGACGGTATCTCCAAAGCCAATTCAGAAATCCATCTTCCAGATCCAGGTAGTTACCCGCATAAGCCGGCCAGTAGCTGAGCTGTGTATTTAAATCGTGGTGAAAGTCGCCCTTCCAGGGTGGCAGTTTACCGTGGTCGGCCGTCCATACTGCCTGTAATGAAATGGGGGGAGCATCGGCCCGTGCTGCCGCGCCAAACTTATACATCTCCAGGTAATATTGCCGTTGTAATACCGAATCCGGTAGGCTTACCGAAGATTTTGACCAGTAATTCTGCCACCAGTTCAAATGACTGTCCAACGATGAATCGTACCCGCCGGATCGTACATCAGCAACCACTTTACTGGCTTTCGGTGTGGGTTCCCATCCTTCATTTTCTGACGAAACCGACCAGCAGCCCTGCAAGCCGTTTTCACTTTCCTCCCATTCCGTATGAATCTGATAGGCAAATGCGTCCCAACCTTTTTGATTATATGTCAGCGCATTTTTACCCTCTAGTATTTCTCCTTGCTCATAGCCCAGTGTATTTAAGTCGTTTCGTGACTGGCTGGTGTAGCCCTCCTCGTTGGGGCGATTATATGCAGGTGAAATCAATTCAATTTTAACCGGTTCCGGAAGATGCTCGAACTTATACCATCCAATGGGTTTAACCGCATGCACATAGGTGGTCAGTTTTGCCCCGCTCTCCCACTCTATAATACAAAGTGCAGTTTCAATATCCAGTTCTACCTTTTTTACCTTTCCCAGGCCCGATATATCAAATTCCAGGGCACCTCCCGGTATTTTTGATGGTGCGGGTAATTGATTGTAAGGGACATCGAAAGCTTCCTGTACTTTTTTATACTCATCGGCTTTCCAGTGCTCATACACATCCTGGAATTTCCACTTGTCGAAATCAATACTTTCCATGTGGCGCAAATCCCATAAATCGGCACGGTCGAGCGAAAAACGCAAATTCCCGTTTTTTTGCCAAACCAGGTTTCCAACCATTCCATTCCCCAGGGGCATGGCTTCGTCCCAAACAGCAGCTAATTCATTAAAAACCAGGTTTTCTCCTTCAAAACTTGTTTCTGTCTTATTAGGAGCATCACAAGCCATAATTGTTAAGCCCAAGAGGGCAGCCAGAATAATTTGTTTTGTATTCATCCTTTAATAAATCGTTAGTTATTCGATAAAATCCGGATTTGGGAAAGGCATTTGTGCCTTCACTTCTTTTCTCCACCGGTGCAATAAAGTCTTTAATTCGTTTGTTTTATGGGGATATTTTTTTGATATATCTTCCTGCTCTTCCAAGTCATTTTTAAGGTCATACATTTCAACATGCATATCCTCATAAAATTCAATTAATTTAAAATCACCCAGGCGAACTGCGCCCGACGGACGCCCACCCAAACCTCCGCTGTAATGCGGATAATGCCAAAAAATGGGGCGCTCTCCAATTGTTTTATTTTCTAAAAGTGGTTTAATACTTATTCCATCCCGGTGTTGACCGGGCATGCTTTCCAGTCCGGCCAGATCAAGTAAAGTAGGGAAATAATCGGTGCCTGTAACCGGTGTGCTGCAGGTACTGCCCGCTTTCACTTTTTGGGGCCAGCGGATAATGAGCGGTTCACGTATTCCGCCTTCGTACAAATAGCCTTTCCCTGCCCTTAAGGGAGCATTTGTGGTGGGAATATTATCGGTTCGATTACTGGTAGCCATCCCCCCATTGTCGGAAGTAAAAACAACGATCGTATTTTCATGCAACTTAAGTTCCTGAAGCGCCTTTAATACACGGCCAACATTTTCGTCCATACTTTCGACCATCGCGGCATAATGTGGCATATTCTGCCGGTGTTTAAACCACGTTATTCCCTCCCTGGAGAATTCGTCACCCTCATCCTTCACTGCAGCCAGTTTTTCCCGGTATTTTTTCACTTTTTCGGGTTTCCCCTGCATGGGTAAATGTACCGTATAAAAGGAGAGGTA
>JBFEWU010000241.1:0-7484 GCA_041546215.1 Draconibacterium sp.
AGACATTTGATGAAGCCAGTGTGAATGAAGCATCGAGCAAATATTTTGCATCGTAGGCATAGGACGCAAACAATGAATTATTAAGGCGGTTGTAGGTTTCCTGGATGCCCTTATTCACAATGCTGGTAAGTTCAGAAATATAGCCTCCGCTAACACTGGATAAGCCAAACGTTCTGTTGTAGTCGATCACGCCCTGCAAGGTGGTTTTTTGATACTGAGTGCTTAACCAGTGGCTAAAGGTGTAACTTCCTTCATTCTCGCCAATCTGATTGTACTGAATATCGGTTGGATTGCCGTTTTCATCAAAGATAGTGCTGATGGTTTCTGTTCTGTAATCCCGTTTTTTGCGCTCATACATTACGGCATCGCTATCGTAAGCCAGGCTCACTTTTGCTTTTAATCCCCTGGTTATAATATCAAGATTCTGATCTACGGTGAAGTCGGCCAGCAGCGTACGTGTATGGTATTTATAAAATCCGGCATTGGCCAGGTCGGCCACCGGGTTTTTGGTCCAGGTAGTGCTGGCTCCCCATTCGCCTGCTTCGGTTTTTACCGGGAATGCAGCAGAAGGAGTATTGTAAATGGTTTCCATAAGTGCATCGGCACTCAGCATGGGGCTGCTCTTCTCTTTTAGCTTACCCAATAAGTTGATGGAAAGAAGCGTATTCTTTGTAATTGAAATATCAAGGTTCGTACGAACGTTGAGGTTCGAATACTGGTATTGGTTTGGAATGGAAGCGTCGGGAGCTTCAACACCCACAAAACCTTTATCTGTATCGTACCCGATGGCTGTGAAATAACGCACCATCTCGCCACCACCACGTACTTGCATGTTCAGCGAGTTCGAATTTCCGGTGTTGTTCAGTGTTTTGTCTGCCCAGTTTACATTGGGATAGACCAATGGTTGGTTTCCCGATTGGAAAGCACCCAGCTGGTACCCGTTGTACTGAGGAGAAAGTCCGTCGTTTGCCAGGGCCTCATTCAAGCCCAAAGCGTAGTTGTAAGCATTCACCATGGGAACCACAGGTTCGGCAAAGTTGATGCTTCTGTCGTAGCTGGCTTCAATCTCAACCGTATTGTATTTCCCCCTTTTGGTGTTTACAAGAAGAACACCGTTACTTCCGCGC
This sequence comes from Draconibacterium sp., assembly GCA_041546215.1. Taxonomy (GTDB): domain Bacteria; phylum Bacteroidota; class Bacteroidia; order Bacteroidales; family Prolixibacteraceae; genus Draconibacterium. The sequence goes on from JBFEWU010000241.1 coordinate 1,128, forward strand.
ATACCATAGATGGCAAGTGAAGCAGCATCTTTTAATAAAGTAACCGATTCGATTTCCTCAACCGTCAGGTCGTTAATGTCGCGTTCGAATCCGTCGACCAGTACCATTGGAGTACCTAGTCCGCGCATATTCAGCCTGGCTCTTTTAGCATCGTTAACTCCGTTTGTTTCCAGTACATTTAATCCAAGCAGTTCGCCAAACAAAGCATTTGAGGCATTTAAATGTGCGGATGATTTTTCCAGTCTGTCGGCAAAAACCGTTGAAACGGCTGCTGTGGATTCTGCGTTGTTTTTCACGAAGCCTTTCCCGTTGAATACAGGAGAAGCGTCTTTACCCATCAGGATAGTCTGTTCCTGACCCAATACCACTTTTTTCGAAAACTTTGCAGATGTTGAAACCAAGGCGGTATCTCCGGCTTCAGCAGTAAGCGTATACGCTCCTTCTTTGTTTGTAACGGTGTATGTGGCAGGCTGACCAACCAGGGCAATTTTAGCCCCGGAAATTGGATTTCCGTTTGCATCCGTTAACCTTCCTGTTAAACGGGTTGGATTGGCACTTGCCTGCAATCCAATCAGTAAGGAAAGTCCCAAGTATAATTTGAAATATATATTCTTCATTTGTTTATCATTTATTTGGTTTCAAATGAATTGCCTTTTGCTTTTGTGCCCATTCTGATGGCATTTGTTCCGGCAATTGCATCTAAAATGTTTGACAGGATTACCATCCCGGGTTTTGAGTTAATCCATAGTTTTTATTTAGCTCGTTGGTGGGGAAGGCCGATAAATACCATTTTGGGCTCCACATACTTCCGTGTGCGTCGGCTGATATGGTAAAGTCTCTGTCGCCCGGATAGATTTTAATAACCTGTTCTTTTCCCTGCTCGCCGTCCTGAATGTATCTCTTGTTCATGGGGAAACTGTTATAAACAAATGATGCATCGTCGTTTACGATGGTACCATCGGCTTTTTTATACCTCCAGAACAGCAATCCGGTAAGTCGTTTTCTGAAATCGGGAGCACAACGCCAGCGAACCAGGTCAAAGAAACGTACTTCTTCGGCGGTAAATTCGCAGTTGCGTTCGCGTAAAATTTCTTTCAGCAGAAATTCATCGGCAGGTGTAGCTGTGCTAAAATCAGGATGTGTAACATCAATCGCTTTTCGTTCCGGATTTGATTCCAGAATACCAGGCAGTCCTACGCGAGCCCTCACTGCATCGACCCATTTGTATGCATCAGCAGTTCTGCCCATCATGGTTAAGGCTTCGGCATAACTCAGGTAAACTTCGGCCAGGCGCATATAGGGCCAGTGAACGGTATTGCCATTGAATTCATCGGCAAAATTGAGGGTAAATTTATAGTTGGTGAAACCGGATGCTGCGAAACCTTTGGAGGTTTTGATCTGCGATCCGTCTTCTTTATCTCCACGGTCCTGGCCACCCATGTAGCCGGCAAATTTGTGACCGTTAAAGTAGCTTTTACCCGATATATGGGCAATCTCGTAAATTCTTGGGTCACGATTTGCGAAAGGATCAACATAAGTGCCGTTGTCCAGTGCTGCCTGTTGCTCGGTGTTCGACTTCAGCCAGGGCATATCGTTTTCAAGGAATGGGGTACCGTCGGCTTTTGGGTAAGCATTCAATCCCTCCAGTGTAGGCTGAAAACCGTGCCAGCGCACCCAAATGGTAGGGAAGTATTTATAATTCCACCTCGATGGAGCTTTGTCAATACGTCGCGAAGAGATCAACATCCCGGAATTACTTCGGTTGAAATAGGCTTCGCGGTAGGCCAAACGAGGGTTGGAATTCTGGTGAAGTGAATAAACGCCACCGTCGGGTGTTAAGCCCCCATTGCTTCTGAGGAAGTCTTCGCAGGCATCGACAACCTTTTGCCAGCGTTGCTGATCGTAGTTTCCGTACGAAGAGTGCAAAGCAGACACCGATTCGTTTTCCAGTCCCGCCCAGGTATCGGACGAATTAAACAGTGGACTGGCAGCAAATAACAATACCCGTACCTTTAATCCTTTTGCGGCGGCAGCGGTAAAGCGGCCTGCCCATGTACTCATGTCGCCGGCATCAAGCTGCCAGGGCAGGGCCGGGGCAGCCTCATCACACAAATTGGTGATGAAGTCAACGGTTTCTTCAACAGTAGCCCGCCCGATATTGGTATCGTCGGCCGGACGGAAGGCTTTTTTTACCAATGGCAAACCGCCAAAATGACGAAACATATCCGAGTAATTACAGGCAATGATCATTTTAGCCTCGGCCACCAGGCGCTCTTTTTCGCCGGCATCGAAATTCGGTACACGGTCGGCATTTTCAATAAAAACCCAAGCCGCACGTATGCCATCCCAGCGCCTGTTGTCTTTGTAATTGCATTTCGAGTTGTAGCCTTCTTTCGAGGCATTCATCAATCCGTTGTAATAATAAGAGGTACCATTCGCCCAGTTCAGAAAACTCTGGCAATCGTCGGCCAGTGTATTCAAACTCTCGGAGCCAAGCTGTGCTCCGTAGTTTGTCGGATCAACCAAGCCATAATGCAGGTATTTGTATGAATTCCAGAGGAATTTGCGGGCATATACCGCATCGCTGAAAATGGTATCTTCGGTAACGTCGGTACTGGGTTGCTTCACCAGGAAGTCGTCGCCTACCTGAAACTCATCCACACACGATGTTGAGAAGATGACTGCTGCAAGGGCGCCGATAAATAAAATATTTTTTAGTATTGATTTCATTTTTCAATCTTTTAAAGTTTTAAAATCAGGTATTAGAAAGTAACGTTAACGCCCAAACTATACACTTTCATCAATGGATAGGTTGGTTTACCCTGCGTGCGAATCTCAGGATCGAGTACACCCAATTTATCGAAGGTTAATAGGTTATAGCCAACGGCAAAAACATTCATGTTCTTAATGCCGATGGTTTTCAGTAATCTGCCATTTATATCGTAGCCAACCCGTATGTTTTTCAATCTTACATAGCTGGCATCTTTGATCCACAGGGAAGATATCTGGCTGTTTTTTGCAAGATCGCTTACCGTTGCACGGGGCAGCGTTGCGGTTTCTGCGGTTTCAGGCGTCCAGCGATTATCGAACTGTTCCTGCATTAATGAACGGTCGCCGGTGGGGCCCAGTGGTTCGCGCAATACGCCTTCGAAAACACGCGATACTTTTGTTGCACCGTTCCAGGTCATACTGAACGATAGCTTTTTCCAGTTGAATCCCATGGTAACACCGGCATTAAATAATGGGTAGTTCGGATAACCGATGGCTATTTTATCGTTGTCATCAATGGCACCATCGCCATTTGTATCGGCATATACACAATCGCCTTCCTTCAGGGTTGGTTGTGCTTCAATGGCATCAACTCCCTGGTCGTTCAGCATTCCATCGGTATAAAATCCCAGGAACTTATAACCAAAGGGTTGCCCCAGAGCTTGTCCGGTGCCCAGTGTCCACGGGTTCTCCGGATTTGGAACTTCGTCTTTAAATACCACGGTATTTTTTGCGTAAGAACCGATCACCCCAATATTGTATCTGAAGTCGTTTATTTTATCGTGCCATTTCAGGTTGAGTTCCATCCCTTTATTATCAACCCTACCCATGTTTACTGCCGGAGGATTGTAGGCAACAAAAGTCGGGAAGGTTTTCCTGTTAATAAGAATATCGTCACGCTTCTCCATAAAGTAATCGGCACTAAGCGACAACCTGGCACCCAGGAAACGCATGTCGACTCCATAGTTTTGTTTCTGGGCTGTTTCCCAGGTTACATCTTTGTTGTTGATGGAGCCTTCATAAGCTCCGCCAGGATTGTTTCCACCTGCTACACCACCAAAATTGTAACCACCACCGTACTTGTAACTGTCGGGTAAATACAGGAAGCGACCGATGTTATCGGCACCAACCAAACCATAGGAAGCACGAAGCTTTAAAAATGAGATCACTGAATTGTCCTTGAGGAATCCTTCCTCAGTAAGGACCCATCCAAGCGATGCCGAAGGGAATAATCCATAGCGGTTTTTACGGTGGAATTTCTCGGAGCCGTTGTAACCCACGCTAAAGTCGAGCAGGTAACGGCTGCTATAATCATAGGTAGCTCTACCTACCATTCCAACGTAGCCCAGGGGAAGATCGGGATAAGATTTCTGATAATACTTCCGGCTGGCATTATACATCAGAAGCCCTGAGACGTTATGATTGCCAAAACTTCGTTTGTAGTTCATGGCCATTTCCACATAAAAATCCCTGCCTTTCCCGTACGAATCGGTGTATTTTACTTCACCATAATCGCTTTCCTTGATCATGATAACCTCTTCACCTTCTTCAGGTGTAGCAGGAGCATCCAACCATGGAATGTCTTTACGGAACCACGGCGTGTAGGAAGGGCGAGATGTTGTCCTGGTTTTTTTGTAGGTATAATAGCTATTGTAGGATCCTTTAACGCTAAGATCCAGTCCTTTGGTTATAAAGTCAAGCTCTTGTTTTACTTTTAAGTCGAGGTTAAGAACATTGGTTGTTTTATTGTCCACGCCCCGCACATAATAGTCCATTCCTGATCTTGGAATGATCAGGTATTCGGGATTTCCTTTCACATTTACACCATCAACCAAACCGGCACTTAGCGGATTGGCTTCCCGAATGTTGTTAAAGAAATTATCATTAAAGCCCTGCGGTTCGTTCCGGTTTTCTATTCGTCCGCCAATATTTACCGAAACCAGGGTGCTTTTGGTTACATCGATGTCGAGGTTGGCACGGATATTATTTCTTCGGTAGGTAAAGTTTCCGTTATAATCAAGGTCCCGGTTTCCATTAAAGATACCTTTCTGATTGAACATCCCCACCGAGGCAAAATAGCGTACTCTTTTGGTACCTCCACTTATATTTACATTGTGTTGCTGCTGTGGTGCATAATCATCATATAGCATTTCCTGCCAGTCGGTATCGGGGTAAATCAGCTTGTTGCGGTTCGGATCTTCATAAATATCCAGTATTTCCTGCGAGTACGATTGAGAACGGCCGTCATTCATATCCGTCTCATTGATGTAGAGCATGTAGTCTCTTGCCCCAACATATTCGCCCAAACGTGTTGGTGCCTGCAGCGAGAAAGTAGAGGTCAGACTAATTTCAGGGGTGCCTTCTTTTCCCCGGCGGGTTGTAACCAAAATAACACCATTGGCTCCCCTTACTCCAAATACTGCTGTGGAAGAAGCGTCTTTCAGAATGGTAATATCGGCAATTTCGTTGGGATCGATCTGGGTGAAGCCACGTTCTACTCCATCAACCAAAACCAGTGGCGAAGTTGAGTTCAGGGTTGCTAAACCACGAATATAAAGATTGGCACCATCCTCACCCGGTTGTCCGGAATACTGAATCGAGGACAAACCCGAAACCGAACCTGCAAGCATGTTACTTACTGATGCAGTTGGCATTTTTACGAGATCTTCGGTCCCGATCGAAGAAATGGCTCCGGTAATGGTTACCTTTTTCTGGGTACCGTAGGCAATAACCGATATCTCTTCCAGTTCCAGGTCGGTATTCTTTAATACGACATTAATGGCTTTCTTTTTTCCTACTGCAATTTCCTGGCTTGCCATCCCAATAAATGAGAAAAGCAGTACATCATTATCGGATACTTCAATGCTAAAATCTCCGTCAATACCGGTTACTGTTCCCCTTGTGGTTCCCTTAACGACAACCGAAACACCAGGGATTGCTTCACCGTTTTCATCTCGGACAAAGCCAGAAATTGTGCGTTGTTCCGATTGATCAAATCTGCTGGTTTTACCCAGATTCTCAGGGTTGTTAGAGGTATTTTCTGCATTTGCCCCCATTGGCTGAAACAAACACACAAAGCATAACAACGCGAGAAGTTTTAGTTTAATTTGTAATTTACCTGGCAGGATGTTTTTTGCTCTCTGCGGATAAACCATTTTGCTTTTTTTCATAATCATTAATACATGTTAATTTGAATGTTTTGTTATTGATTTTGATGCTTCCAAACTTATGGGATGCGAGAGTGTATATTTTGAAATATCATTGCAGAATAGGAGACAAATGTTGCAGTGTGGTGTATATGTTTCGGGTTTGCAACATTTGTACAAGAAAGCACTTTGGAAGATTAGAATATTGGAGTGGAGGAAGGAGCTGAAAGCTCAAAGCTCGAAGCTGAAAGCTCAAAGGAAGAACGCTACAAGATGGGTATGGAGCAGCTGGGGATGGTTCTTTTTTGCACCGTGCTTTAGCGCGGTGATGTAAAGCATTGTTAGCAAATTGGCTTTAGCCTTTAATTATTGAAAGCTCGAAACTCTTTGGAGTATTGGAATATTGGAGTATTGGAGTGGAGGAAGGAGCTGAAAGCTCAAA
>JBFEWU010000207.1:0-8294 GCA_041546215.1 Draconibacterium sp.
AGTTTCCGTCAACTGACGGATGACTCATAATCAGGGGAGTCATTAAATAATACTGATAATTTGAAATAGTAAGTAATAATTTATACAGCATAAATTATCCGGGCCTATCCGTCGGGAGACGGACGAGTAGCTCAGTTTCCGTCAACTGACGGATGACTCATAATCAGGGGAGTCATTAAATAATACTGATAATTTGAAATAGTAAGTAATAATTTATACAGCATAAATTATCCGGGCCTATAGCTCAGTTGGTTAGAGCACCTGACTCATAATCAGGGGGTCCCTGGTTCAAGCCCAGGTGGGCCCACCCTATCTACAAAGGGTTTCAGACAATTTAAGTCTGGAATCCTTTTTCAATTTGACACACAATTTGATACGCAAGGGCATGAAAAAAACCGGGTTTTAGTCCGGCTATTAATCGTTATTTTATTTCCCATGACCGACAATAAAACAATAGATTTCACCGAGGCCTTAATTGGACAATTTATCGAATCAAGACGAAACGGTCATCAAGTGATATAAGAGGCAAACACTCTTATTGCGAATTGACTTTCTGTCTGTTTTTTTCGTAACTTGATTGTTAAACCAAAACAGACTGTCATGAGAAACTTCACTAACACCCTAATTTGTTTAATCATTCTCGTCTTTATTGGGATTCCTGTCATCGCACAAGAGCAAACTTATGATGTATTATTGAATGAACTTTTCCCTTCAGATGAACCAGGAGGAACAGCTATAATAGTTAAAGACGGGGAAACTGTATATCTCAAAGCATTCGGAAAAGCAAATCTGGAACTGGATGTTGATATGCAAACTGATAACATATTCAGGATTGGTTCAATTACCAAACAGTTTACCGCCTGTGCGATTTTAAAACTTATGGAAGAAGGAAAAATATCATTGCAGGACGATATAACAAAATATTTAGAGGATTACCCAATACACGGGCATAAGATTACTATCGAACACTTGTTGACCCATACATCTGGAATTAAAAGTATGACGAGTTTGAAAAAGTGGGATAACGAAGCAAGAAAGAAGGATTTCACACCAGAGGAAATGATTGATTGGTTTAAGAACGAACCGATGGACTTTGCTCCAGGGGAAGAGTTTAGGTATAACAACTCCGCATATTTTATACTCGGTTACATTATAGAGAAAGTATCGGGTAAGAGCTATGCCGAGTATCTAAAGGAAACCTTTTTTGAACCATTAGGTATGGATAACACATCTTATGGGAATACATCAGATATTGTTTTAAATCGTGTTGCAGGTTATCAAAAAAATAAGGATGATTTCCAGAATGCCGATTTTCTAAGCATGACCCAACCCTACGCAGCAGGTTCATTGCTATCTAATGTTGAAGACCTTTCCATCTGGTATCATGCAGTTAATGACGGTAAGGTTATAAGCAAAGAAAGTCTTAAAATGGCACATACTTCCTACGTACTGAATAATGGTAAAAAAACGAACTATGGATATGGCTGGTTTTTGGGGAATATACAAGGTATTCAGATGTATCAACACGGTGGTGGTATCAATGGATACCTGACGGCATCATTATTTCTTCCAGATGAGAATTTATTTGTAGCAGTTTTTTCAAATTGCACCTGCCATGGTCCAGGACAAGTTGCTGTGAAACTTGCATCAGAAGCCATAGGTAAACCTTATGAATGGGAGCAAATTGATTTGGCTACAGAGCTATTGGAATCTTATGTTGGAGTATATGAATCTGAATACGATGGTAAAAGAATCATAAGCTTTAAGAATGACAGTTTATATTCGATGGTAAAAGGAGGAAGTAAAACCCATATTATGCCTTTCGAAAAGAACAAATTTTTCATGGATGATTCATTTGCAACTCTGGTCTTTCAGCATGATGACAATGGCAAAGTAAGTTCAGTAACTTCAAAAAGCCCAAGGGGTGAAACAATATGGGAAAAGATTAGTGATAAAGTTCCCGTTAAAAAATTCATTGAACTGGATAAATCTGTTATGGAAAGCTATGTTGGAAAGTATGAGTTGATGCCTGAATTTATTCTTTCTGTTTTTATTGAAGGTGACAAGTTTTTTACTCAGGCAACAGGTCAAAATAAGGTGGAAATAAAACCAATATCAAAGAATGAATTTCAATTGGTTGATGTGGACGCAAAATTAATTTTCCATTCCGATGAAAACGACAAAGTTATCAGTTTAACCCTGATTCAGAATGGTGAACATAAAGCCAAAAAGATTGAATAAACAAGAAATTTGAATGATAATTGACGGACATTCACATGCTTGCGGGAAATATTTAACAGCCGAAGGTATTATAAATACACTTGATGAAATTGGTGTTGATAAAGTAGTACTTGTACCAGGTGAACTGAATAGCAAATTAGAATATTCCTTACCAAATATAGCCTCAAAATTCCCCGATTATAATGTAGTTAAGTTAACCAACAACTTGACTAAACTGGTAATGAAACTAACAGGTAAAATTAAAGATATTCCAGCAGGAAATGAGTATGTATATAATTTAAAAAAACAAACTGAGAATAGAGTAATACAATTTCTTTGGGCAACAACTGGGATTGAGAATATAAGGGAATATTTGAACACAAAATATGATAATTGGTCTTTTCATGGAGTTAAGCTGCATCAATGTTGGGAGAATTTTTCAATAGATTCTAACTTTTTCAAGGAGGTTGCAATATGGACAGAAAAACATGATTTACCATTATTTATACATTTATACTCTGACAGGGAAGTACTAAAATTAATAGAATACAAGAAGAAGCATCCAAAACTAAAATTGATAGTTGCTCATTTGTTTGGATTAGAAGTATTTATTAAGAATAATTTTAAAGATGAGAATTTATATTTTGATACTTCACCATTGCAATTGATTTCAGATAATAGGTTGCAGAAGGCGATAAATTATGTTGGCATAGAGAAAGTATTTATGGGGACAGACACGCCATATGGAGCAAAAGATAACCTTCATAAAAGCATTAATAGAATTAAAGAACTTAATGTTGCCAAAGATGATAAAGAGTTAATTCTTGGAATAAATATGCAGAGACTATTAAATCTATAATATTGAAATAAAATGTCAGAAGAATCAGAAATATCTCGTGACAATATACCGGATGATACAATTATAATCAGGAAGGCAAAACCAGATTTAGAAGAAGGCCTTGTATTTGCCCAATTATTTGATGAAGCCTCCGAAGGATTTTTCAAATCAATCTTGGGAACAAAAACACATGAAATTATAGCAGATGCTTATGTTAAGTCAAACAATGAATATTCATTCGAGAATGTTTTGATGATTGAATATAAATGTAAAATTGTTGGAATGGTTTCGGGCTATACATACATAGAAAAACAGGGATTTAAGAAAAATATTCTTTCTCAATTCCCTGGAGGGGTAAAAATAAGAATCATGATATTTTCAGTTGTTGGTAAGGTACTTTCTCGTTTTCTCGGTCCCCGTGAAAATGAAGACTATTACCTGCAATCCATTGCATTAGTTAGTCAAATGCGTGGAAAAGGGCTTGGGCAAAGGTTGATGAAACATTGTGAAGAGATTGCAGTTAAAAAAGGTTGTAAATCTTTGTCGTTAGATGTTTCCAGTAAGAATGAAAATGCAATAAAGAGTTATCAGAAATTTGGTTTGGCAATATGTTCCTTCTGGCCTAACTTTTTAAAGTTTCCCCCAGTATTCACAAGAATGGAGAAGGAGCTTTAAAGGATTAAAAGACCAATTACAATAGAATCGAATAATTTAGACATTATAACATTTAAAATCGTGAAAGAAAAATCAGATAAACAACACGGCATTAAATTGGGAGTAAAACTTATAATAGGCTTTCATATTCTAAACCTCATTATGTTTGTAGTTGGGCAAGGTGGGGCTGTTGTCTCTTATGATACTGTTGCTGAATGGGGACTACAGGAAGCAAGAGATACAATCGATTCTGTTATTGTTGTGATTAACAGAGGGATTGGATTAGCAGATGTCATCATCGGTGTTCCTCTATTTATAATAGCTATTATAGGTCTTTGGCGACAAAAATATTTGGGTTGCGTAACTTCATGGATGGTCTTTGGTATTAGCCTTTACTGGACTACTGTTGCCTGGTCCAAGCAATACTTTTATATTCAGGCTTCAATAAAATGTGAACCGTTTAATATTGGTACTCATATTGTGCTTGCTTTTGTTTTCCTTTTTTCTTTATGGGGAAGTTGGTATTTATACAAGAAGCGACAATGGTTTGATTAAGATGATATTTTTAATTTTAATAAAAGACTGGCAATGCATCATAATCACCCGTTGAAGCATCATCAATAAGTAAAGCAAGAAAATTTCTTTTTGATTTTTTAAATGCCGTATAAAATCCGTGCAGAATGAGATGATTCTTCTTTTTTGCAATTTTCGAATGTATTAACTTGCATAAGAATAATAACTCAATGCAACAACCTGAAATTGGACGGAATATTAAAGAAGCCAGACTCAATTTGGGTCTTACCCAAATACAACTTGCTGATAAATGTCGTTTGGATATACGTACCATTCAAAGGATTGAAACAGGGAAAGTAAATCCGAGATTTTATACCCTGAATTATTGGGGCTCTTGCGTTTGGCGTAGGAACTTGCAATATCATCCTTAAAGATATTTCAATTCATTGGTTTGGTTTTATTAGTGGAGGCTTTTTGATATGGCTTTTTTTCAATATCGAAAAATTTGTAAATCAGAACAGGGAACAAAATTAATTATTTATTCCAAGATAGTCAATGAGTAACTTTTAAATGATAATCTGCTCTCTTAACTCTATCAAGACGCTTGCATGGCTGCTTGATAATTGATACTCAGTTTTAACACCATGTTTGTGAACATTAGGATGACAAAGAATCCTCATTCAATAGGACTCCATGAGTACCATGATAGTAAGAGAAGTACTATTTCAACTTATCATATCTGCTTTCCAAAAGACTCTTATAAGACTCTTTGATGTCTTCAGATAAGAAAGACTTATCTATCCATTTAAATGCTTTGGGTTTATTCCTTAGCAACCTATTTTTGACTCCCTGGACTTGCTTATTCGTCAATCCTAAACCACCCCCTAGCTTTTCAAAGTGCCCCCAATTCAGTTTTTTCTTTTTTCCTTCAACTGTTAATGCAAGCTCTTCTGTGTCTTCAGGTAAAATGATTGATACATTTAATAAATCATATGCCGGTGCCAATACCCAACCTGATGGGCTTTCTATCATGGAAAAGTTTTTAAGATGCATGTCGTTATTGCCCGTAAGAAAACTAAACACAGCAAGTTCAAGAAAAAATATTTTATCCAGTAAGGTATTATCGGAATAGGCATGAAGTGCCTTTCCAACCTTCTCCATCGAACTTTTGTACTTGTCGAATGCCTCAGTTATCTGAAACATATCTATCATGTGAATTTTTTCGCCATCACTAGTTCGGTCTATCCTCTTAGTGATGTAAGATAGTTCCCCCGATTTCAATCGTATTAAACTGGATGGTACAACACGAATACCCATAGTTTCAGCTATTCTCATAGTCACATGTTCATTCTCAGGCATTTCCCGATAATGTTCGTTGGGGGGCTTAAATATGTATTGGCCACCAAGAGCTCCAACAACCGTTAAACGGGTGTCTGCTTTCACTTTAGTATCTTCAATCAGCGACATGGATAATTTGGGCTGAACACCAGGGATAGTCACACTTCGTTCAACCACATCTTTTGCCAACTCAGTCATCTGGTTCAAGGAATATTGGATTTGCGGAGGTATTGGGGAACCAAAAAATTCCTTGCTACAAGTCGGATGAAAATCGCTAGTAGTATCAAGAGGTTCGTAACAATATAAACATCTATTCTTCATTTTCATCGCTTATGGGTACAACACTAACAGCTCCAATACAATTCTGACAACAAGCCAGCAATAAGCCCATACGGTCATTCTGGTTTATTTTCCAGCTGGCTGAAGCAATATCCAGTAGCCAGCCTTCAGGAATAAGTCCATCAAAAAAGGCAAACAGTCCTTTCTCCATGTATGGTTCGTTTCTAACCGGCATTGTAAAAGTGATAAACTTGCCAGGGTGTTCTTTCACATACAATTCGTCATATTGAAAAACGTATTCACCATCATCTGTTTCGGTAATCGTCCCGGCAAAATTATCTTTATATAGAACTTTTCCTTTTCTCATAATTCAAGTTCTTTACTGTTTACTGGTCCCAGTTCGTGACCAAACATGCTTAACACAAGGTTCACCTTATCCAAATTCATGTTGGTCTTTCCTTGTTCAATCTTACGTACTACTGTAAGTGCTACGCCTGCTCTTTCAGCAAACTCTTCCTGGGTAAGATTAACCTCTTTCCTACGCTCTTTTACAAACTCCGCCAATCTCTTCATTATATGTTTTTAAATATAATACTTGGCAAATATACAAATTTATATGCTTTTAGATATAAACCTATAGGCAAAATGCTATTTATATGCAAAAGCATACAATTACACTTATAGCATTGCCTTTGTTGCATGTGCCGGGTTTACAAAAAGATTTCTCGACAATTTATTTAAGATATATTGCAATTCTATTTCAGATTATCTTAATTTTGCATGAGTATATATTATTATGTGGATAAACAGAAATTATACCAACAAATTACTAAATTCAGTTGATAAGCGCCCGGCAGTTTTATTATCCGGTATCAGGCAGGCTGGTAAAAGCTCATTGTTGCAAAAATTATTTCCAGAGGCTGATTATGTTACATTGGACAAATTACTTTTGGCTGAGGAGGCTGAAGAAAACCCGGGCAAATTTCTAAATCGCTTTAAGAAACAGGTTATTATCGATGAAATTCAATATGCCCCTTCTTTGTTCAGGGAAATAAAAATCAGGATCGATGAAGAAAGGCATGCAAAAGGGAAATGGATATTAACAGGCAGCCAGCAATTTCCCCTTATGAAGGAAATTAGTGAATCACTTGCAGGACGTGCAAGAATATTAAATCTCAACACACTTAGTGCAAATGAACTAAATAAGGCAAATCTGTTACGCAATAAAAGAGACTTTTTATGGAAAGGTGGTTTCCCCGAAATCTGGGCTGAAGGCTTAGATGCAGCCGATTTTTTTGAAGATTATATTCAAACTTACCTTGAACGTGATTTGAAACAAATTATGAATGTTATTAATTTAAGGGATTTCAGACGTTTTCTTACTTTGCTGGCCATACGAGTTGGACAACTTGTAAACTTTAGCGAACTTTCCAAAGGGGTTGGGGTTTCAAATAATACAATAAAATCCTGGGTAAATGCGCTCGAAGTATCGGGATTGATAATACTCCTTCCTCCTTATTACAATAATTTAGGAAAACGTTTAATTAAATCCCCCAAGCTATATTTTTGCGACAATGGAATTGTTTCAGCACTATTAAACATTCATTCTTTATCAACACTCGAAAATTCGCTACACCTTGGTAACATTTGGGAAAATTTTGTTTTTTCCGAATTTTTAAAAGAAGGATTTATCCCGGGAAAGAACCTGTTTTTTTACCGTGATCAAAATGGAGTTGAGATAGATTTCATCCTTGAGAAAGAAGGTGAAATATATTTAATTGAGGCTAAAAACAGCGAACGCCCCAGAGCCGATAAATTAAATTTCAGGAAAGTAATACCCTTGTTCAAAAGAAAAATTAATCCACTGGTTGCATGTAATGTGGAGGAAAAAGGTGTAATCAAGCTAAAAGACTATTCATTGTACAATCCCTTATTTGGTTTAAATTATTTTGGATAAGCCAATCGGTTTAAATTATTTCAGGATTACGAAGTGTATTTCCAGGTAAATATTTTACCAGCATAGCCGGGATACGGATTACAGAGTTTTGTGTGTTTTTTAAAATAACATCAAACCGATATATGATAAGGATTTTTCGGTAACGGACTAAACTACGTAGTTCCTCCATTTCGTAACTTGGCACATAAATACCTTCCAGTTCCCCATTACGTAAAGACTTGGCTATTTTCCTGCTATCGCGTTTATCTTCTTTTTGTTTTCTGTCTTTATCGGTTGTTGGAATATCAGCTGGATTAACTACAATGTTCTTTATCCCGTTCCATTCAAGTTCCCGGTGGACAATGAAACCACAAAAACCTGCTTCATATGCAGAATAATAAGATCCACCAGGAAAGGTCTTATGAAAGTACCCGTGCAGGGTGAACGCTGATGGATCTTGTGAGAATGTTTTTTGTTAACTATTTTCTGTCATTACAGTTACTGTCCAATTTTTTA
>JBFEWU010000263.1:0-6693 GCA_041546215.1 Draconibacterium sp.
AGTGATGATGGTATGGATAATGGCGGCCACACAATGGTTCCATCAGTAGCTGCATGTCGCGAATGCCACTCGAGTGCTACTGACTTTAACATTGACGGCACTCAAACCGAAATTCATGAAGCAGAAGAAGCAGTTGCTGCAGCCCTTGTTGAAGCAGGTATTCTGGATGCAGAACACGGTGCAGTTGTAGGCATTTACCACAAAGATGTTTATGAAGCATACTGGAACTACAAAATTGTACATTACGATGCAAGTGGCGGTGTCCATAATCCACAATACACCAGGGACCTGCTTGATGCTGCAAAGGAAAGACTGGGACTATAATTAGTTTTCAAATCTTTGAATTACAGATTCTTTGATATAATTGGAAAAAGACTTCTCCTGCCAGAAGTCTTTTTCTTTAAAGAACAACAATAAATTATCGTACAATGAAACGAGCGTGAAAAAGATTTTCACACATGAGGATGACTTCAAGCGAGTTTCATCGTATACCTTTGAAAACAAACATTTTAATAAGATGAAAACAATCAAATTTCTCTCCGCGTTATTTGTTGTTAGTTTCCTGGTTACAGGCTGCCTGTATAACATTATCGTTCCGGAACCGGAATTACAGGTAGATCCTGACGATCCGAATGCTCCGGAAATTAGTTTTTCGACAGAAATTCTTCCCATCTGGACCAATAACAACAAATGTACATCGTGTCATAAAACAGGAAGTACCAATCCCGACTTAACAACCAGCAACGCTTATCAGTCAATCAATACTGCCAAATATATTAATACTTCCACTCCTGAAGAAAGCAAAATATATTTGGTACCACACCCGGACGAGAGCGGACATTCGCAAAAAAAATATACTCCGAACGAAGCAAAGAAGGTGTTATTATGGATTTCACAGGGAGCAAAGAATAATTAAACGCTATAAAAAGAATCAATATGAATAAATTTATTTTAATACTCATTGTTTCATTTATTGCCATTCAGCTTGTAGCGCAAGACGAAACTGAAAAAGTAAAAGATACACCGGTAAGTTCTCCATTTGAAAGTGGAATTCTAATTGATGCACAGACATCTGTTATTCCGGATGTAAAAACCCTGGAATTCATGATCCAACACAAGTTTGGTTCGATGGATAACGGGAGTACCGATCTGTGGGGATTATATGCACCCGGCGCTAACATTAGATTAGGACTGAATTACACCCCGGCTAAAAATCTTCAGATTGGAATTGGCCAAACCCAAAGAAACATGTACACCGATTTCAATGCCAAGTGGACAGTTTTTCAGCAAACCGAACAAAATAGAGTTCCCTTTTCGTTAACCTTATTTGGTGTTGCTGCCATCGACGGAAGAAACGAAGATCTGATTGCCGAATACAACGTGGTTCCAAGCCGCGAGTATGGAACGGAGCATGAAGGTTTTGGCTTTGGAGACCGGCTTTCATATTTTTCGCAGGTTTTTATTGGAAGAAAATTTTCCGATAGACTCTCGCTACAGGCAGGAGCCAGTTATACGCATTACAATACCGTTGGCTGGGATTATTCTCACGACATTATCGGGCTTCACTTCAATGGACGTCTAAAATTTTCTCCACAAGGATCGTTAATCTTCAATTACGATCTCCCGCTGAAAATTGAAGATTATTCGGAACAGACCAACTGGGATAAACATTCAAAACCAAACCTATCGGTGGGAGTTGAGATTTTCACGTTTACCCATGCTTTCCAAATTTATGTTGGAACGGCTGATGGCATCATCCCTCAGGATATTATGATGAACAACCAAAACGACTGGAAAAACAAAGGCCTTGCCCTGGGTTTCACAATTACCCGCTTATGGATGTTCTAGAAACATATAAATGCGTGAACAGATAACCATAGAATGGTAATATCACACCTTTGTGATATTGCCATTTTTTAATAGGAAGAGAAAAATATCCGGATCGCTGCCGCACGATTGTATCGCGTGGCAGAGGAGAATTCTGAAAGGAATTATTGTTATTGATATTCTAATACTCTGATATTCTAATACTCAATAAATGACAACAACGACGCGAAATAGATTAATGATTATTGCCTCCGTGGCCCTCTGTGAGGACTCCGTTGCCGCGCGATTGTATCGCGTGGTAATACCTAAGAAATGAAACGACAGTAAGAATCCGTCGGCTGGCAGACTTTAAAAAATCAACAATTATTAATAAAGTGAAGAATATATTAATCATATTAAACATCCTGCTTTTGTTGGGAACCGCAACAATAGCCCATGCCCAGCATTTTGATGATGCCCGGCAACACGCCTGTTTAAAATGCCATTCGAAGCAGACCTATACCTTCCACAATTCGCTGATGGGAACCGAGGATAAAAAGCTGATGAATCCTTATTACATTCTTGACACCATGGCCATAAAGCTTGGTGTACACCAGCAATTTGATTGTATCGACTGCCATTCATTCGAATACAGCACCTATCCGCATAATGCGGAATTAAAACTCGAACCACTTGGTACTTGTCTTGATTGCCACGGGGGCGATGAGACTTTTGCAAAGTACCAGTTTGAACGAATAGAGGAAGAATTTCAAAAAAGTGTGCACTACCAGGTGTATGGCGATAATTTTACCTGCGCAAAATGCCACAGTCAGCACACCTACGCCTCTACAGCCCGAACAAGCAGCAGCGTCATGGAAATTGTAAGATACAGCAATAACATGTGTCTTTCGTGCCACAACGACATGAAAAAATATGAATTGGTTTCCGGTCATGAGAATCCGAAAATTATCCAAATTCATGAGTGGTTACCCAATCAGGAACTGCATTTCCAACATGTTCGCTGCATCGAGTGCCACACCCAGGTCATTGACAGCCTCATGGTTTCACACAACATCGTTGGAAAAGACCTGGCCGTAAAAAATTGTGTCGAGTGCCATACCTCAGATTCACGCCTGAAAGCATCGTTGTACAAATATGAAAATTTACAACAACGATCAAAAAATGGCAATTTGACGACTCTTCTAGCCAATGAAACCTATGTAATAGGGGCAAATGAACTCCCCTTTCTAAGCTGGTTAAGTTGGGTCATTTTTGGTTTAACGCTCTGCGGAATTATTATCCATACCGTTTTTAGAATAGTGAAACGGAAATGATCAGCTTGAGGGGGAAAGAAATTGATTATTGATTAGTGATTATTGATTAATGTAGATGGTGGTTAAGCGGTATGACGGATACAGAATTAACAATCTCAACGACAACAATGACAACGATGACAACGGAAAGGACCGAAGTCCGAAGTCCGAAGAAGCTCAAAGCTGAAAGCTCGAAGCTCAAAGGAAGAACGAAGACTGGAGAAGAGAGAATTAAACTTTGCGTCTTTGCGCCTCTGCGGTAAAAATTCTTAGCGTCTTTGCTCTTGGCTCTTTAAATTTTAATTAAAAACAACAAAATATGTCAAACCATAACAAAATATATTTTTATCCACTCTGGTTGCGAATCTGGCACGGAGTGAATGCGCTTGGGATCATCCTGTTGATCGTAACCGGAATCTCGATGCAATCGGCAGTGCAATCGTCTTTCATCAATTTTAACCTGGCGGTTCATCTGCATAATATATCAGGGGTGGTGGTGTCTGCCGGCTATTTGTTCTTTTTTATGGCCAACTGGTTCTCAAAAAACAGCCGGTTTTACATCATCAAACCCAGGAATTTTCTGAAACGCCCCATGAAACAAGCCTATTATTACATTTGGGGAATGTTTCATAATATGGAAGCCCCCTACCCTTTATCAGACAAGAGAAAATTTAATCCATTGCAGAAGTACTTTTATGTACTGGTTATGTACCTGGCAGTTCCGGCAGTAATCATTACAGGTTTTGCCCTGCTCTTCCCGGAAATAATTATTGAACGGATATATCAATTTAGTGGTGTTTTTGTTACGGCAGTGCTTCATTCTGTTCTTGGCTTTTTTATTTCCATTTTTTTGGTCATACACCTGTATGTGGCAACTATCGGCAAATCGCCATTGAGCAATTTTAAAAGCATTGTTAACGGATGGCATCATGTTTAAAGGAAGAGACCGAAGACCGGAGACCGAAGAGATTGATTATTGATTATTGGCTCCGTGGCCCTCTGTGTTTCGTTGTTTTAACCGCAGAGAGCACAGAGAAGACGCGGAGGTTGCGCAGAGAAAAATAAAACACGCTGCATGGAAATATATAGGAAGAAAGACCGAAGTCCGAGGAAGCTCAAAGCTGAAAGCTGAAAGCTCAAGGAAGACCGAAGTCCGAAGAGATTGATTAATGATTAATGGCTTGAGTAAGATATTCAAAGACTCTGATATTCTAATATTCGAAGGATGACAACGATGACAACAATGACAACGATGACAACGATGACAACAACGACAACAACGACAACAATGACAACGGAATTGATTATTGATTAATGGAGAGCTGAAAGCTCAAAGCTCAAAGGAAGACCGAAGACGAAAGAGATTGATTATTGATTATTGATTACTTATTAATGCGAAAACACCCTTCGACTCCGCTCAGGGTGACAACGATGACACGGAAAAGACGGAAGTCCGAAGACCGGAGACGGAAGACAACATGCAATTGATTAATGATTAATGGCTTGAGTAAGATATTCAAAGACTCTGATATTCTAAAACTCTGATATTCTAATATTCGAAGGATGACAACAATGACAACAATGACAACGGAATTGAGTTTTGATCAATGGCTTGAGCAGGATTTTCGAACAATCTAATGTTCTGATATCCGGCAATCTGAAAATCCAAAAATCCAGATATCCTGTTTCTTCTTTGCTCTTTGCTCTTTGCTTATAAAATAAAATTATGAATACATATTCTTCAAGTGCTGAAAATCGCAGTGCCGGCTTTTCGGATTTCTTTTGCCGGATTTATCATTGCTTACACCAGGCTATATCATTTAAGCAAATCATACTGCTCGTGGCAGTATTACTCCTTGGCATGGGTAATCTTCGGGCTCAGGACAACGATGATTGTTTTATGTGTCACGACGATCCTGGCCTGGAGTCTGAGAATCCACAGAGAAAAGGATCTTTGTATATCAAGCCCGGATCACTTGACCATTCTGTGCATAAAGATGTGCTTTGTGCATCGTGTCACCCCGGTGCCAAGGTTGATGATTACCCGCACCCGGCCACTTTAGAAGCCGTAAATTGCGGTACCTGCCACCAAACAGCACAAACCAATTTTTTCAGTGGAGTGCATGGCTGGGCATTTCAGCAAAACGACAAAAATGCTCCCGACTGTATGGAGTGCCATGGCATGGCACACGATATCATAAGCTCGGCAGATCCAAAATCGCGTACCTATAAAATGAATATCCCTGTTTTATGCGGTACCTGCCATAGAGAAGGCGCTCCCGTTTCCAGGGAGTACAATATAACCGAGCATAATATTGTCGAAAACTACAGTCAGGGCATCCACGGAAAGGGTCTTTTCAGCAGTGGACTTATCGTTACCGCAACCTGTAACGATTGTCATGGAAACCACCTGGTTTTACCACACACCAACCGGACATCCAGTATTTCTGTCAACAACATTGCCAATACGTGCATGAAATGTCATGCAAGAATCGAAGATGTGCATACCAAGGTAATCAACAGGGAACAGTGGTCGGAAAAACCGGGGGCCATTCCCGCATGTACGTCTTGTCATCCCCCACACAAAGTTGAAAGACAAAATATTATTGCTTCCATTTCTGACAAAACCTGCTTAAAATGTCACGAAAATGAGAATCTGCAAATGATTCGCAACAACGATACAATCTCATTAAAGGTTGACGTTGCAGATCTGGCCATTTCATCGCATAAAAACATTACCTGTGTAAAATGCCATTCCGATGTAACTGCCAACATTGAGCGGCCATGCGAAACAGCCGGAAAAACGGATTGTTCGGCCTGTCATGCCGAAGAATCGGATATTTATTTCTCCAGTGGCCATGGCCAGGCCTACTTCAAAAAACATGAGAATGCGCCTTATTGCACCGACTGTCACGGCACACACCTTGTAAAAAGCAAGGAAGATGAAACTTCCCCGGTATTTCGTTCAGAAATTCCAAATCTGTGCGGAGAATGTCATAAAAATGAGGGTGCTGCTCTGGAAGGAACAGATCTAAAAGAATTGGACGCTTTCCGTGATTATTCTACCAGTGCACACGGGAAAAGCCTCAACGAAAAAGGTTTACTTTCAACGGCGGTGTGTACCGACTGTCATACCACACACTTTATGCTTAAAGAATCGGATGAACGTTCTTCTGTCCATCCCAAAAACCTGGCGGCCACCTGCGGAACTTGTCACAAAGGCATTTACGATCAATACATTGAAAGCGATCATGCTTACCGGTTAAGTGATGGAGAAATACAATATCCAACATGCGAAACCTGTCATTCAGCACATCATATTTCAGAGGTCCATGAGAACAAGTTCATGGCTGAAATTACCACGCAGTGTGGTAAATGCCATGCAGATCTGGCCGACACATACCTGGAAACTTATCATGGGAAAGTGTACCAGCTGGGCTATCTTGAAGCAGCTCGCTGTTCCGATTGCCATGGAGCACACAACATTTACAGAAGAGACAATCAGAAGTCGACCATTAGCGCCACTAATATTGTCAACACCTGCCAGAAATGCCACAAGGATGCGAATATGAAA
>JBFEWU010000098.1:0-13424 GCA_041546215.1 Draconibacterium sp.
AAGCAGATAGATAAACTAAATTGGTTTCAAAAACAAAAGCTGTTTAAATATATTCGGTTGGTTTTTACCACAAGAGTTAATCAGAGACAATGGACTGCACTTTGGTATATTCCACTTTTTTTATCGGGTTTGACCAATAGTGGATATTTTGTATCTCTTATCATTGCGTTATGTTTTAATAATTTCTTGCTTTTCCCACTGAGTTCAATAGATCGAACTTCTCTGTGATAAAGGTTTCAAATTCTTTCATATATGTTTTTCCGGGAATAATCGGATCGAATTGGGCCGGGTGAAATTCAAAAAACTCGCGGCAGGTACGTGTCCATATCAAACGCGCATCGGTGGCAATGTTTATTTTGCAAACACCCAGTTCAATGGCTTTTATTAAGTGATTATTGGAAACTCCCTGGGCATCAATTCCCAGCTGGCCTCCTGCAGCATTAATTCGTTGAATTTCATCTTTATTGACAGCAGAGCCACCATGTAAGACCAGCGGAAATCCCGGAAGTTTATTTTGAATTTTCTTTAAAATGTCGAATTGAAGACCCGCACCTCCTGAAAATTTATAAGCACCATGGCTTGTTCCTACGGCCACGGCTAAACTATCGCAATTCGTTTGCCTTACAAATTCTTCCACTTCACCGGGCTGAGTATACTTTTTGTGCTTTTCATCCACAATTAAATCATCTTCTACTCCGCTTAATACCCCCAATTCTGCCTCCACGTCAATATTCCGAACATGAGCTTTATCTACAATTTCTTTTGTTTGCCTTATATTTTCACTAAAGAATTCATGCGAAGCATCGATCATCACCGAAGTATAAGCACCCGAATCGATGCATTGCAGGGCATGTTCCCTGTTCCCATGATCCAAGTGAATGGCAAAAACGGCTTTGGGATATAATTTTGCAGCTGCAGATATCATACCGATTAACATCTCATGCGAAGCATAATTTCTGGCCACCGGCGTGGTTTGCACGATAAACGGAGAACCGGCCTTCTCCGCGGCGCGAAACAAGGCAAGGATCATTTCCATATCCCACACGTTGACGGCAGCAATACCATATTTGCCGTAGCATTTTTTAAAGATATCTTTTGTAGAGACAAGCATTTTATTATCTATCTGTTATTTAAGATCCTGCAATTTATTTCAGCTACTTTAATTAAATTAGAACAAAGAGCAAAGAGCAAAGAAGCAGTGATCAGTGTTCTGCAAACAGGATATCTGGATTTTCGGATATTCAGATTGCTGGATGTCCGAATCTATTGACCAGCCATTAATCAGTAATCAATAATAATTAATCAATTCTTCCGTCTTCGTCTCTTCCGTTGTCTGAAAATCCTGATTACTCAATATCCATTTTAGCACGAATGAATTCAAATGTACACCATAACTTAAGTGTTTGACAAGAATTTTACAGACAAAGTGAATGCAAAGGTTTGCATAAAAGTTAAAAATTTTGATTGGATTAACATTCCTGGTTTTTCCCGGACAGTACAAATCTATTTATTGTATTAGACTATATGTCTCTATCCGTCCTTGCTTTTTGCCCAACCATGAAATATTAAACCATTTTGTTCGAAAAAATAAATGGATAGCAAATTGTCACTATTTTTAACCAATCTAATTAAATGACCGCTTAGCTTGTTCGATTTTATGCAAACCTTTGCATTAAATTTTCGTAAATTTTACTTTCATATGTTAAATTTTTGCTGGAATTTTATACTAATTATTTATGCAATAAACTAAAACTAATGTCGTATGATTAAACGATTATTCTTATGCCTGCTGTTAAGTACAATTCTGATTGTACAAGGAATTCAGGCACAAAACAAGCCCATCTCCGGTACTGTTAGCGGATCTGATGGAGTAGCTATTCCAGGTGCTTCTGTTATTGTTAAAGGCACTACCATTGGTACGTCAACCGACATGGATGGTAAATTTCAATTGGAGATACCTGCCGATGCTGAAACTCTGACTTTCTCCTTTGTGGGTATGAAAAGTCAGGAAGTAACCGTTGGTAACCAATCTGTATTCAACATTACCCTTGTTGAAGATGCAATCGGACTTGAAGAAGTTGTTGCAATCGGCTACGGTAGCATGAAGAAGAAAGACATCACTGGTGCCGTGAGTTCGGTTAAAAGTGAAAACTTTAACAAAGGTGTTGCAACGTCTCCGGGACAGCTGCTGCAAGGCAAGGTGTCGGGAGTAAGCATTACTTCATCAAGTGGTGCTCCAGGAAGCGGACAACAAATTATTATCAGGGGACAGGGAACCATCAGGGCCGGATCGGGACCTTTATTCGTTATTGACGGATTTCCTGTCGGACTTGCAGGAACAGGTTCTGCCAGCAGTCCGCTGAACTTCATCAATCCTGAAGACATTGAGACCATAGACGTATTGAAGGATGCTTCGGCAACTGCTATTTACGGTTCGCGTGGTGCAAACGGAGTAATATTAATTACAACCAAAAAAGGGAAATCCGGTGTATCACAATTATCCATTTCATCAAATGTCGGCATTTCTACAATGGCTAAAAAAATACCTGTTTTTAGTGCCGATAAATTTCGCAAAGAAGTAACTGCAGCTGGTGGTTTAATTGAAGATCGGAATGGCAATACCGACTGGCAGGATGAGTTGTCAAGAACTGCCATTACCCAGGACCAAAACCTGATTATGTCTGGAGGTTCGAACAATTTAACTTATCGTGCCTCGCTCGGATACCTGGATCAGGAAGGAATTGTGATGAATACTGGTATTAAAAGGTACAGCGGAAGGTTAAGTGCCACACAAAAATTAATCGATGGAAGATTAAACATTGATGTCAATTTAAATTCAACCATTGAAACCGGAGAAAATGCACATATGACGACGATTGTGTCCAATATGCTTACATTTAATCCAACATATCCTGCATATGATTCAAATGGTGAACCTACTAAATTTCCCGACAAAATCAATCCACTTCACCAGGCAGACTTATACACTGATTTCAACCAGAGCCGCAAGATAATTATGAATATCACTCCTTCATTTGAGATTATTGATGGATTGGTTTATAAACTCAATTTTGGTTACGAGAACAGGTCAAGTGAGTCAGACGCCCAGGAGATGCCAAGTGTGGATCCTTTTGTTGAAGGACGTCTGGCACAGTCCTTTTCCAATGGGAAAAACTTACTGGTTGAAAACTATCTGACCTACGCCATTGATATAAACAACCATAACATAAGTTTACTGGGAGGACATTCTTACCAGGAAACATCAAACAGATGGAGAAGTTGGACCATTGACCAATTTGAACCAAATGGAATTGAGCCGAGAATGAATCCAGGAAACGGACAAAGACTGACCCTGGATTTAAACAGGCCATCAGGCTGGTCTCAAATAAATGAGCTGCAATCATTTTTTGGACGTGCAAGCTATGGTTATTTGGGTAAATATCTATTAACCGCTACAGTTAGGGTTGACGGATCCTCAAAATTTGGTGAAAACAACAGGTACGGTACTTTCCCTTCATTTGCCGCAGGTTGGAGAATCTCTGAAGAATCATTCATGGAAAATTCTCCCTTCAGCAACCTGAAACTACGTGCCGGATGGGGACAAACCGGAAACCAGGAAATCCCAAATAAAATTACCAAAGAATCATACCAGACCTCTAACAGTGGAAGATACAGTTACCCCTTAAGCGAATCGGGACCTTACCCTGTTGGAACAGTATATACACGTCTTGCAAATCCTGATATCCAATGGGAAGTATCAACACAAACCAACTTAGGTCTCGATTTTGCTCTGCTGGATGGAGCACTTTCTGGAACCATCGATTATTTCCATAAAACATCGAATAATATACTGGTTGAAGTGCCTGCATTCGATCCTGTTTCACCGGCACCAACTTACTGGACCAATGTTGACGGGATGAATATCGTTAATAAAGGTTTGGAAATTGCCTTGGACTATCAGTATCGTAACGATAACGGCTTCTCCTACTCCATTGGTGGGAATGCAACATTTATCGACAATGTTGTTGAAGATTCTCCGTTTACCGTGCTAACCACCGGAGCTGCTTCAGGATCTGGACAGACAGGTGCGACGATCAATGGTATGATAAATGATTATCCCATTGGTTCTTTTTACATGCTAAAATTCACAGGTATTGGTTCTGATGGTCTTTCTACTTACGAAGGTGGTGACAAAAATCCTATGGTGGTAGGAAGTGCCTTGCCCGAAGTAATGTATAACTTTTATGCCAATATGGACTATAAGGGATTTGATTTAAGTCTTAATTTCAATGGCGTTTCGGGAAATGACTTATTTAACCACACCGCCATGAATAAATTCTACAAAGCGCAACTCGCAACGTCTAATAATGTTACCGACCAGGCGATTGAATTTCCGGAAGAAGCCATTACCAATGCGGCCCTTGTTTCAACAAGATACCTTGAAGATGGTTCCTTTATCCGTTTAAACAATGCGACTTTAGGCTACACTTTCGACACCGCAACCATGGGAATAGGTAGTTGGGTGAAGGAATTGCGCCTTTCTCTTACAGGGCAGAACCTTTTCGTAATTACAAATTACAGCGGCTATGATCCTGAAGTAAACCGTAGTAAACCAGTACAGGGAGTACAATCATTTGGTATAGATGACAACAGCTATCCAAAAGCAAGGACTTTTGTTGTCGGACTTAATGTAACCTTTTAATTAATTTAACATGATACTTAAAATGAAAAATACAATAAAATTTGCCTTACTGGCATTTGCCCTACTTTTTAGCTGGAGCTGTACAGACCTGGAGGAACAGGTCTTGGACGAATCCTTAACCGGAAGTGTATCGGAAGATGAAATTGTAACCAGTGTGGTGGCACCTGCCTATGCCTTGCTTCCACGACTCTTCCTTCATACTCACTTATTTTGTCTGCAAATCATTTCATCTGACGAAGGAATTTTACCTGCACGTGGTGGTAAGGACTGGTATGATGGTGGTGTATTCTACCAATTACATCAACATGAATGCCTGTCTACCAATAACAAAATCAAGGACACGTGGAACGACCTAATGGCCTTACTCTCAAGATCGACGAGTGCCATAGAAACCCTGGCACCACTGGCAGAGACAGATGCAACAGCGAAAACTTTTCTGGCAGAAGTAAGAGGTATGCGGGCCTACTACAGTATGTTAACACTGGATTTATGGGGACTGGTTTTTCAAAAAGATGACCCAAATGAATTATCGGTTATACTACGTGGTGATGAGGCCGTTGAATATATTCGCAGCGAACTGGAAGCGGTAGTTGGAGATTTGAAAACGGATGTTGGCCCGGGACGCTTAACGCAAGGTGGCGCTTACGCCCTGCTTACACGTTTACATATGAATGCACCGGTATGGCGCGATCCATATGCAACAAGCTTCGATTTTAACGATGCCGATATGGATAAAGTGATTGAATACAGTACCAAAGTTATCAACGATTACAATTACGAAATGTCTGCCGAATATTTCGAATGTTTTGCAAACGAAAACCACACCAACAAGGAATTGATACTGGCCGTTGACCAACGTCCTGATATGAGTGAAGCACATAACCGTATGTGCTACTGGTCGATGTCGGGACATTTCTATGGAAATCCATTATTCCGGAGCGGTGATGGTACAGATGGCGGCGCAATTACCCAGGAGTTTTACCAAAGCTGGGTGGATGCCTATGGCGATGTGGACCCGGCAGATGCCGACTGCAGGTTCTGGTGGGAAAGGTTAATCGTTCCTGAAGACTCAACCATTGCTGCAGAAGATTTCAAACTGAACAGAGGTATATACAGAGGTTTGCAGATTGGACTACAGAATGATGGTCATAAACAACCCTTCCATACCGACAGTGAAGGAGAATATTATTTAGGTCCAATGAGAGACTACAGAAGAGCAGCAGCAGATGCTTATGTAGACTATATACTGGAGATTGACTTTACAGCAGAAGGCAGTGATTATAACAGAGGATATCGCGTACAAAAATACGAATGGAGCAGGGTATCAACAAATGGCACAAACAAAGGAGAACATGACCTGGTTATACTTCGTTTAGCCGACATGTACATGATGCGTGCCGAAGCAAAGCTTCATAAAGGAGATTCCAATGGTGCACTTGCTGATGTTAACTTTGTAAGGGCCTCGAGAACAGCGAGACCTGAAGTTACCCCTCCGCCTTTGACTGAAATGAACATTGATATTCTGTTCCGTGAACGTGGATTTGAATTTTACTGGGAACACCAAAGACGGACTGACATGATCCGCATGGGAAAATATGAAGATCCGCTGATTGAGAAAACCAACAGCGATGTGCATAAACGCTTATTCCCTATTCCACAAACAGCCATTGATGGTTCTTCAGTGATTGACAATTTTCTTGTTCAAAATGAAAGTTATTAATATTTAGAGTTAGTTTGGTTAGATTATTTGATCAAAAGGCGGGCAGGTTTTGCCCGCCTTTTTTATAACTAATTATTCGGTTGCTGAATGAATATGAGAAATTGAGTTCCTGTGTTACAGACCAGAAAAACACTTCAATATTCCAAATCCCTTAAGCTTATCCCTTGGTTGTCGAGAAAATCGTACAGCAAGAAGTAAAACATGTTTTTCCGTACAGTTTTTACTTTGTGGTCAACATTGGTAACAGCGCTCAAATCTTTAAGTTGCTTTTCAGATATAAGTTTCAAAAAAATTTCAACAGCCTTCTAATGAGATAAAGAAGCAACACATCCAAAAAATGTATAATACTTCTCGTTGTTGATAATTCGATTCAAGTATAAAGCTGCCTCACGAATGTGATAATCGCCCCACATACAAGCTTCACCATATGCTGCTTTGTATTTATCGGGTTTATTATCCCACCCGTTTGGTTCGTGGTAAATGGTATGTAAAAGAATACCCTGATGATTATTATTTGTACTTAAATAGGGTTCATCCAACAAGGTTTTCATAACAGAAAGACCTGCATGCCAGTATTTCTTGCTTTGTTCAGGCTCCTTATTTTCCAGGTATTTACCTAAGCGCAATAATCCTTGCGCCCCTATTGCTGCCGCTGAACTATCTACAGGTTCATAAGCATTGAATGGATCTGCATTTTTCTCCAGGTAATTGCCCAGCTTATGCAAATTAGGTGCTCCAGCATCCCAATATGGAATTCCATCTAACGGCGTATTGTTGATGTAGAAATCGCATGTAGCTTTTGCTGCTTGCAACATAAACCGTTCGATTTCCTTTTTCCCGCCAAATGCTTCAAATGCTTCTTCAGGAATCAACTCAATCAATTCAATTTCTTCGCTGAAACCAGCCATTGCCCATGAAAGTCCTCTCATCCATGTAGTAAATCCACTATAACCTTGTTGTGCATTAGGACACCTGTAGTTTCCATCATTTGTATTAAAGATAATCTCATGAACTGTTCTTCCCCAATCATCATAACGATCTCTACCTTTTCCATAATAAACAGAATAATCAGCCGTAGATTTTGCATGTTCAAGCGCCCTTTTCATTAAATCAATCTTTACATCGCCTTCTCCTTGAAAGACATGCCCCAACATATGGCTTACCATAACTATTCGTATGGTACGAATGGTGTCAACAAAAAGCGAATGAGGTCCGTTAAAAGAATAAATAAAACCACCATCTTTTGTATTTGTCCACCTGCTGGCTTGCACTGCTCCGCTTATTTTGATTGCTAACTCATAGAATCTTTTTTCCCATTCGTTGTATGGTATTTTTCCTTCAACCATCAAACGAAGAAGATTTCCATACGTGCTCAAATTGTTGAATCCATGATCGTGTACACCAATATGACTAATGTGTGGTGCCATCAGGTCAACAGTATTTTCTTTGCCAAATTTCAAAAAATATTCTTCCCCAGTAGCATCAAATTGCAGTAATGCCGAGCCATATTGAAAGCCCTGTGTCCACTCTGTCCAACCCCGTGTAGAATATTTTCCGTTAACTGTAAATACGGGAGATCCTTTACTTTTGTCATATTCATTTTCAATCATCAAGATTTTTTCGCCTGAAAGCGTCCAGAATTTTCTCAAGGATTTTATTAACGTTTCCGATTTTAGGTTATAATCGATTTTCATACAATTAATTTTTATGTTCAAAAAAGTGCTGATGGTTAAAGATGGATCAAATAACCTTTCTTTGAGTTATCAGGATCACTAAATATAAAAAAAGGGCAAGATCAGATTATAATCGATCTTGCCCTTAATTTTCGATCTAACTAAACTGAATTGTAATAAAAATTACTATTCAAACTATTATTTTACGGATTAACTACCTTAACCGCAAAGTCTTCAAATTTCATATCTGTGTCAATAAATACCAATGAGTCATTAACCTGGTATGTGTTCGCTCCATCCTCATAGGTATAATTCAGGTATATGGTACGATGTTTTTGACCATTGTAGCTTTCGGCCTCCGGATCATCTTTTGAATAATATTTACCTGTTCCGGATACCGTCACAGTGGAAGCATCTTTTTGTGAGACTGTAACACTTTTGTTGGATTTATTAAAAGCTAATTTCATACTGTATTTTGGGTCAGTTGATTCAATATCATAACCACCAAGAGCAGGCATGTAACTTTCTGTCAAAGACCTGGTGCTTAACATAACCTGTAAATTATCGTCGAGAAAACGACTAGAATAGGAAACAACGTCTTGATTATCTGCAGTATTCGTCTTTTTACCCCGTAACAAATAAACGCCATGAGTTTCGTTTGCATATTTAATTCCGAACAATACATAGTTTTTGGGAGTTACTACCCAATCATCCGGAATTCGTGGATCAGGAGAAGCAACGGTACTGACTGCTTGTCCATTGAGTACAGAGTCTCCTGCGGCATCGGTAATCTTCACAGGAACCACATAATGCAAGCCTGTTGAAAGTGAGTCTGCGAAAAAAGCATCCGTTAAATCCACTCTCATTTTACCGGTGAAACTACCCGCCGGGATGATTATTTTATCAAATGTTGCAGAATAATAGGCAGCAGGCAATAACTCAAGTTCATTACCTGAATCATCAGTAATATTTGATGCTAATTCAGGTGCAAGCTGTACAGTAAGTACTCTATCTTTTGAATTTTCATAAGCTCCTCCAAAAGCAGCTCCAATACTAAAAGCATGCTCCAGGTCAATTGAATTATCTCCCAACACTTCATCTCCTAACATCAACGATCTGACAGGAGTTTGAAATGGAAAATATACTGTCTGATATGCGAAATCATCAAACTCTACATCCTGATTTGTGCAGCTAAATAGAAGTGTTACAATACTTAATAAATACACTATCTTTTTCATCTCATTGTATTTGTAAAGTTTCAAAGATATTCGATGTAACTCGCTTATAATGTCCACCTTGTGTGTAATATATCTAAATGCTCGTTTCATACTTGTAATTTTATACATGTTAATTATTTACTATTGCCAACCCTCATTTTGGACCAGGTTATACTTAAGAGTCTCTGCATATGGAATTGGACCATAGATTTGATAATCGTTGAAATTACGACTCTCAACTTGAAGATAGTTATAGGTACTTCCATCGGCCGATACTTCCACTCCACTTACCGGTTTTTTCATTTCGGTGGTCATTTTCCAGCGACGTAAATCCCAGAAACGTTGTTCCTCAAAACACATTTCTATTCTTCGCTCGTTGCGAATAAGATCCGTCATCTGTGTTTTACTCAATCCATCAACATATGCTGAAGATGTTATACCAGCTCTGTCGCGAATTGCATTAATGACCTGTCGGGCATTGTAGCCACCAATATTTACATCCGGACCAACGGCTTCATTTGCAGCTTCTGCAAACATTAAAAGTGCGTCGGTGTAACGAGCGTAGGTATAATAATGTAATCCACTTGAATTCACCGTCGGATCTAAATTTACATCCTTAACATTCATAAACTTTTTCAAATAATAACCCGTTTTTGTGGCAAGAATATCTGTGCTTCCCAGTGCATCCTGACTTCCGGCTTTTGTATCAATTACAATACCTCCCCTACCTAAATCAGCACCATTATACAAAATGTATTTTTCCAATCTTGGATCTCTTCCTGAATAAGGATCTGCTGAATTAATTTTATTGTCGGGAGTTGGAGTTCCATCTATCATCGGGAAAGCATTCACTAAATCCTGTGTTGGATTGGTCAAACCCTCACCATACAGAGACGGCGTATAATTGGATTCTTCCCAGTTAGATGAAGAAGCAACACTGCTAGAATACCAAAGCACTTCCGGATGTTGATTCCCTGCAGCAATCACATTCGTACTGCTATAAAACTCAACATTTTGTGTATTCGCAAAATTAACGTTATCCAAGCCATTATTCTTATCCATCAATACAGCAGCTTCCTGAGCCGCCATTTCATAGGTGTAAGTTCCATCTGAAAAAGCCGGGCTGGCAGCGTATAACAATGTTTTAGTTTTTATCAACCTTACTGTCAATCCATTTATTCTATTGGTATTTTTTTCACCCATAGCAAAATCAACATCACCATCCCCGCTATCAATCCATCTGTCAGGAAGTATTGCAAGGGCCCTGTCACAATCATCGATGATGAATTTGACAAGAGCATTAAAAGTAGAACGGGGAATCTGGAATTCAGATGGATTATTGGAATTCAACACTTTATCGATTATCGGGACGCCAAGCATTTCTCCATTGGCACCTTTGCCTGCGTGAGCCTGAAGCAAATTGAAATAATTCCAGGCGCGTAATCCATATGCTTCTCCCTTGAGTTTTTCAGCAAAAAGAGCGCTGGTTTCCTCATTTGCCACATACCAGTTAACATTACCCATCTCCTCTAAAAAAGTATTCGTGTAGAGGATACTTTCATAAGCTGTATTCCAGACATTAAAAGGATTTGAACTTGATGTCCATCCTCCCGAAACAACGGTCTTTATATTACTTGCAGCAACATTGGTTACTGCATCGTCAGAAGCATAAGATGCGCTAAAGTTGTTATGATTTGTTGGGATATTCCGATAAGCTGTTAACAAAATACCATCGGCAAAAGGCACAATGGTCTGTACATCATTCAGATCATATATATCTTCATCTGCAGGCTCTAATACACTACAGGCATTACTTAAGCCAAGCAGAATAATAAAGATGGATATTAAATATTTGCGTTTTTTCATTTTATTTAATTTTTATTGATTTAAAATGAGGCAACAAGACCTATTGCAAAATTTTTCGTTCTTGGAGCGTTACCCACATTCAATTCGCCGTATTTTTTGTTTTCTCCAAAAACCAGGGCATTATTGGCTCTCACATATATTCTGGAATTTTTCAGAATTGATGATTCTTTCTTTCCTGAGAAATGATAGGTAAGTTGCATGGTAGGAATAGTAAATGAACTATTCTTGTATAGCCAATAATCGGAATTGCGATCATTGTTGCTTGAAGAGGTTGTTGTCAAACGTGGATGAATCGCATTAACATTTTTATTATTGGGACCATAAGCATCGTTTACCATTTCAGAGTATTTAACATCTCCGAAAACCCGGTAATAGCTACCTGTACGGTAATCATCATTGCCAGCCAGACCTACTCCAAGCATATAAAATTGAAGATTTTTAAATTTAAGGTCCAGGTATAAACTATACTGGGTACGCAATCCATGACCAATAATTCGCTGGTCATTTTGGTCAATAACGTCGTCGCCGTTTTGATCCAGGTATTTAATATCACCCGGGTACACCGTTCCAAAGCTTGGCACCGGTAAACCTGAAACAAGCGAGCCATCGGGATTAAAATCTTGTTCACTGTACAAACCGTCCGATTTATATGCCCACATAGCATCAGTTGCAGTTCCTTCTCTAATCAATCCCACATCTGCACCTTCATAGACGGGTTCTTCACGTTTGGTAATTTTTGGAGAAATGTAGAGGATGTTACTACCGGCAGTTATTGAAAAATCGTTTGAAACATCAAACTTGTAATTAATGCCCATATTAAAACCCTGAGTTTGATCGCTGTTGTAATTGCTGTAAACCAGCTCGTCAAAACCAAGAACCTGTGGATATGTACTCGACATCTGTGTTATATTATCTAGAGATTTACTATTAAAGTACTCCAGGTCCATATTCATTGCTTTATTAAAGAGGCTTGCATCCAATCCAAAAGCAAAATCTCTTCTTTTTTGAAGCGTAATGCTATTAGGTGAAGTAGCATAATAGGTCTCATTATTGTGAAATGCTCTGTTGTTCGACCAAAAGTTGCCTCCTCGTGCAAATGTACTTCGATATAAATTGGTATTATCCCAATTGTCATTCTTTGAAATGCCATAAGATGAGCGAATTTTCAGGTAGTCGATAAATGAGTTATCCTGCATAAAATCTTCTTCCGACAACACCCACCCAAGACCGAATGAAGGTGCTATCTCCATGCGCTCACCTTCTTTTAACTTACTGGATCCTACGCCCATGATTGACACTTCAGCAATATATTTGTCTGAATACATATAATTTGCAGAAATTCCGGTATGAAATAATACGTCCTTTTGTATTTCATCATTAATGGTAAGCAGGTCAGTAAACATTAATCCGGTAGCAGAAATAGCATGCTCTCCAAACGAACGATTGTAGTTTAGAGTCCCATAATAGAAAAACTGTCGGGAAAAAGCGGAAGCCGCATTTCCCGTATTGTATCGATTTGCAGATTTATCTTTACCATGTATAGTAACCGTTTCTACCAGTCCGGTGGTTTCATTAAAAACAGGTTCATATACGGCATAGGTGGGATTCTGGGACGAATATATGGTGTTATAGAAATTCATGCCGCCATAAACACTTGCCGAAAGGCCTTCTGTGATAAAACGCATATCAAGGTTTACCTTGCCGCTAAAATGAACATCGCGCTGCATAAATTTCCGTTTGCCATTCTGAACAAAATCGCCGTAAACATTATCAAGGAACGAAGAAGTACCTCCCAGTAGTTGCCCATCGACTAAATTGGCTGTTGAAAGAATGCTGGTGCGTAATTCCTCATTAGGTATAATATTGGGATTCCACGTTAAAGGATAATTATTTGGCAATTCTGTTGAAGCAATCCCCCATATACTATTCGAATTGGGTTGCTCATTAAATGAGAGAACAGCGCTTGTATTTAAATTAATATCCAGATACTCATTAACGACAAAATCCAGATTCCCCCGATAGTTAAAATGATTCGTAATGTCACTCTCCGGTGTATTAAGCCATCCGTTATTATGATCCCAACCAGCACCCACATAGTACTGAGCTTTTTCATTACCACCCAATACATCTGCAAACACATTAACCCCGTTAGTATTGTCTTTTATAAAATCATCCGAATAGAAATCATTATCGGGATAACGAGCAGGATTCTCACCGCTACGGGTGCCATCGATGGATGCCTGAGA
>JBFEWU010000152.1:0-10732 GCA_041546215.1 Draconibacterium sp.
ATACA
Source organism: Draconibacterium sp. (assembly GCA_041546215.1). Taxonomy (GTDB): domain Bacteria; phylum Bacteroidota; class Bacteroidia; order Bacteroidales; family Prolixibacteraceae; genus Draconibacterium. The sequence continues at coordinate 6 of JBFEWU010000152.1, forward strand.
AGCCGTATTCGGTATGTTGGGAATCCCTTTAACCTTTCCCAGCCAAAATGTTTTAATGATGAATGCGGTAATAATCGAAATAATTCCTGTTAAAATAGCATTCCCAATCTTTGAAGAATTCATTTTGTATTTTTTGTCGTATTAAATCGAAATACCGGAAAATTCAATAATACACTTGTTGTAATTTTTGATTTTACAGGTTTCCCTAATCCTTTTTCTTCATTCTCATGTGTACTTACTGAAATAATTTAAAATTGTTCTTATTTCCGAACCTCTGAAAAACACATCATTCACTGAAATTTAAATATCTGCGCAACAATTAATTTGACTCAAGGGCATATTAATTGAGTTGTAAGCATATGGACATACAAATATCGTGGATCAGGAAGTGGGAAAAGATACGGCACCTTAAGAAACATTTTGGTTCGTTTTTTTGCTTTAAGCAGTTATCCCCCAGAAAAATAAAATAGCACCAAAAGAATAATGACAATCCAAATAATCACCCAGCCCAAATAGTCTAAAGATCCTTTATTCTTATTATAACTCATTGGATGTTAAAGTTAATTGGTTGATTCAGGTTACGAATAATATACTGAATGGCATTGCATTAGGTATGGCGATTAAAATCTGGTTTTATACGCGATGAAAAATTGGAATACAAATCAATCCACGCATCGCTGCTATAAACAAGACCATCCTTTTACTCAAACTATATGCATACCGCGATATCGAAGGCTAATCTATTGTTTAACGATATGCAACTCTACCCTACGTGCTATGTCGTGCACATTATCAGGCTTTAGATCAACATCCTTCCCGTTTGCAATAATTCTTATTCTTTCCACATCAATGCCCATGTCAATATATTTTTTTCGTACTTCCATGGCCCTGGCTTTTGAAAGCAACAAGTTCTCTTTATCTCCATCACTGGTGGCGGAAGCCCAGCCTTTTATTTCTAAACTGGCTTTCGGATCAAGAATTAATGTGACAAATATTTTATATATGGCATTCAAAGATTCCTTACGAATTTCCGGACTGTTGTTGTCGAAGAATAAGTATTCATGTGAACTACAAATTGAATCGGCTACGATGAACTGCTTGGTTACGTATTCATTGTTATACTTATTGATTATTGTGGTGTCTGCCTTTACGATTACAGTTTGCCTTGCCGGCTTTTGTTTATACCAATCGGCATGATCCGAATTCTCTTTTCCGAACGAGTATGAAAGACCTACTGATACATTTCGAATCATTGAATTTACACCTGTATTTCCAATTAAAAAGGATCCATCAATCGTATTTGATTGTGAAAAATTATCAGACGATGAAAAATCTGCTTTCAGGCAAAGCTTACTGCTTATTTTAATTAAGCCTGTCAAACCATATCTGAGATTAAAAATATTCTGGCTGTAATTGTTATCTGTGTTTATTCTCGCTATTCCTGGTCCTCCATGAACAACTGCTGTAAATACTTTATTTTGCAAGTTTAGCAGATTAAAAATATTTATGTAAGATTCTACGTTTAACCGTGAGTAGTTTAGATTAACATTTAGCTTATTAATATCTTCTAAAATACTTTTATCATATCCACTGCTTAAACCAACTCCTACATAGGGATTGAAGTTGTATCTGACACCTATCCCAACATGATTGTTGTTACCGGTTGAGACTGCCGATTCATCAAGTATCTTGTTTTTTCCAAACTCTGCATCAAGTAACCACTTATTGTATTGAGCAGTTGCAACTGTAACGTTGAAAATTACGAATAAAACGAGTATTATATGCTTCATCTTTTCTTCTTAATTACATTCACCATTAATATCTCCAATATCCAAGCGCCCCTGAAGTTCAGAATTCCGAACATAGATGGTATGGTATCCTGGGAAATAAACACCTCCCGATCTTTCTTCCTTATGACAAACTGCAATTTTTGCAGAACCCCCGTCATCTTCACAGCCACAGGAATTACAAAAGTAGCTGTAGTCTATTTCGTTATCTTCGAAATTGCCGTTTCTGTTGGAGTCTATGCGCAGAACCATGACATAACCGCCAAGTTCACAATAGTCAGAGGGAATACTCTCCGACATGGTTATGGAATAGTTTACTTCGCCCTGGCAAAAAATGGCATCCTTCCCATCCTTTCCGTTACAAATGAAAAATTCACTCAATTCACCGTCTTCCTCAGTAATTACTTTTATTCCACCGTTTAAACATCCTTCCCCGGGTTGAACTTCCTCAACATAATAACTTTTGCCATCCTCTCCATTTTCACCATTACATACATAGTTTGTACGCAATTCACCATTTTCGATGGAAGTTATTTTTATTCCCCCCATAAGACAGCCCTCTTCACCTGGCGGTTCTATCTCTATGATCGGATAAATGGATTGGATACCATCGTCTACCCTGTCAATACTGTTACATGAGCCCGTTAATATGAAAATTATTAAGGCTGTCATAAAATGTATCCTTTTCATTGGTTTGTGTTTCAGGTGGATTTTTATGTTTAATATTTTTTGTGTTCGAATTACAGTCCTTATGGTGCTGCAATAAGAGGATGACTTTTAAGCGTTCTGTAAACTTACCGGTTAATTTGTATTTTAAGATTAAAGTTAACAAAATAATATTACAGTAAAATTTTTATGGAAATTATTTCAGCCTAATAGTATAATTTATTTTATGTTATCCTTGCCACAACTTTCACATGAAGGCAAGCTAAAAATCCTACCCTGTGGTCACTTAGAATCGTTACAGATGTTCATTGCCTATTGATATTGGTGGATCTCCTTCAACATTTTTCCCAGGAGTAATGGAACTATGAATATCACAAACCAAAATTTTCCCAGAAAAAATTAATGTATTTATCAATTGAGTCGATTCCAAAAAGTTTATAATTTGCGGGATGCGTCATTTGAGTTAAACATCCAGGTCGAACCTTGTCACCTGATCCGGATAATTAAACGTCATGATATACGAATGCGATCTATTTAGACTCAATTGATAATTATATTAAGTAAAATATTGGCTTATGAAATTTAGAAATCTACTTTTTAATTCTTACAGGGGATTATTCACTGCAATTTTTTCTGTTCTGATTTATAGTACAAATGCCCAGGTGTTTGAACAACAAGTATTCAAACAGATATCATCCAATCTTAACAGATAACTTACTTTAAGAGGATTCCAACGACTGGTTTATATATGGTCTCCAATTTTGCAAATAGTTATATTAACCTCTATGGTTAAACAAACATTAGCTTATTTTAGTGGTCATAATATTGACAGGCCAATATTTTTTAAACTTTTTTCTCTATTAACTTGTCTAAATGGAAAAGAATTATGAAGCGTATATCTCTATTATTTTTAGTATTACTTAATGCCTTTTTGAGTTTTGGGCAAGATGATTTTGACTCCTCAATTAAAAAAGCCAATGAAGCCATAAATAATTCTGACTATAAGGAGGCATTGAAAAATTTTGAAGCAGCCTTCGCTGTCGGGAATGCCGATTCGACAAAAATTACATGGTACGGGAGTGTGGCTGGAATTTGTGCACAAGAGCTGGGAGACCATGACAAGGCAATTGAAATGTTTCTGATGGCCCTTGAATATGGTGCAACCTCAAAGGATATTTACGATCGTTTACTGGAACTTGCAAAGAAAAATAAAAAGACTGATGTCGAAGAAAAAACCTTGCTGTTTGCTTTGAAAAATTTGCCCGGAGAAAAACGAAAATATGAAAGCAAGCTCTTATATTTTTACTACAATTCGCAACGATTTGACCAGGCGATTAAACAGGCTGATGTTATACTTGAAAATCAGCCGGATCAGATCAGGGTAATGTATATGAAGAGTCTTGCTTTGTATGGCCTCGAAAACACGGAATCGGCATGCGATGAATTAAATAAGATTTTAACCCTGGAGCCGGAAAATGCGGGAGCCAACTCTATGATGGGAATTATTTACTATCGTTTGGCAACTAACGATTATGATAATTATGTTGCGCAATATAAAAAGCTGGCCAAACCAACCAGGGGTGATTATGCAGTTTACCTGCGCAATATCGAAACCAGCTATCCAATGTACAGAAAAGCTCTTTCGTACTTACTGAAAGCGTATGAATTAAAACCCGACAATAAGGTTAAGGCTGCCATTTATAATTCTTACATACGTCTTGAACAAAAAGACACGGCGATGAAATATCGTTAATATATTTTGTATAAAAGAGAGCTTGGGTTTGATCTCTTGTCTTATGTGGCTCACCTGGTCACGGAACCTCGGGAGAAGTCGAAAGCTGAATTTTGAAATTAATACCGACCCGTATACTGCGTTTGGGTGAGACAAAAAAAGACCTCTTTCCAGAGGCCTCTTTCATACTGCATATTCAAGATTATTTTTTGTCGTAAACCGTTGTGGTTTTAACCGTATCTCCATCCCTGTTTTGCCTTGTTGATTCAATTGACAGTGTTTTGGCACCGGTCAGTGTCCAAACCTGGGTCGATGTTCTCTCAGTACCGTTGAAGTTCATTTTTGTAACAATAGTAAGTGATTTACCATCGGCAGACCATTTTGCAGTTGATTGGCTTTCACCTCTTCCAAACGAGTTAACACTTTCTTTACCGTCGAGCGTGTATTTACTGGTGAAACTCCGATCATTAAAAGATCTTTCAACCGATAGAAGATTGGCCTCCTGTTTTACAACAAACTCACCACCGCCAAATCTCCGGCCGCTATCACCCAAATTACTCTTTGATTCATTGAAAGCCCAACTTCCGGAAAAATCGGCTTTACCCGCCTGAGCATTTGCCATCACAGGAATAATAAGCAACAAGCTCAAAACAATAGATAACATACGCAAGAAATCAATGCGATTCATCGGCATTCTTTTTTGATTTTTTTCCATGTTCTTTAAAATTAGTTTTAGATTGAAATGAATTATTAGTTAGATATGAAATCGGCTGAGAAAACAATGTAATCACCTCATTGTCAATTCAATACCTCACTTTTTTATTGGTTTTTTCAATTTCTACCCGATTTTGTTATTATAATCAACAAAATTGTCCGGCCATGTACATTCTTCACATCAAGCAATATCAACACCTCATATGCACCATTAAAATAAAATCACAAATTCACACATTCTTTCGCGTTAAGCGTTAAACATATCATCCTGGCACGAACGACATAAAACTTATCTGTTTTTCGAATGTGTAGTGTTTGACTATGAAAAACATAAAAAGTTAAATCCTGATTAAAAAAAATCGAAAACAGACATCTATTTCCATGATCCTGGCTCCCCGGGAGAAGTTGAAAGCTAAAAAAACGGTTTTGGGAATCGTTTATTCCTAAATGTGATCCATTAGGATTATAGAAATCATCATGAATTTTATGGATAGCCGGCAGCGGTGCATTTCCCTCGCCAGGACAGAGCATGAAGAAGATTAATCTGTATGTTGTTAAAAAAAAGGAATAAACATTACTGTTCGTCAAAAGTATCTTCTTTAAGCCATTTATTTAAAGAATTATGGGAGTTTAAAGCGTTTTTATTTATTTTTAAACTCAGCATGAGAATTATGCACAGTTTCAAGCAATTACCGGATTTAATTCTATTGCTTTATTCATTGCCTGACATGGATTTTTTGTCATATATTTTAAAAACCTATAACAACTAAATTTACATCAATATGAAAAGAAGAACCTTCTTATCCATACTAACCCTACTTCTATGTATAGTCAATTATGGTTTGTGTCAGAAATTGCAACTCAACGACTTGGAGTATTTCGAGGTGCAAGGGGTTAATGTTCTTGTGTACAACAACCTTTTTACCGGAGGATTTAACGATGAGAAAAACGCAGGCATAGAATTGATTCACCATGGAGTTAGAACGGCACAGGGTGGTGCGGTGAGACTTTCCAGCACACCGGAACAATGGGATCTTGTTCCGGAAATACCAAAGCGAACGGTGGATCATGAATCAAAATCAATTGAGTCAACACTAAGGTATAAAGAGTATGATTTCGAATCCAGGGTGGTGGTTACGGCGAAGGAGAATGGTGTTGAGATATCTGTTTATCTTGACAAACCAGTTCCCAAATCCCTCGCAGGAAGTGCAGGATTTAATCTTGAGTTTCTACCCTCGCAATACTGGGGAAAGACCTATTTGATGGATGGACGTTACAATCGGTTCCCGCGTTATGTTGTTGGAAACACCACCACAAGACCGGACAAAGAAAAAATAGAACAATACAGGGGTTATGTTACCTCCGACAATAGGGGAACAGGCAGGTTCATTGAGCCGCTTCCTCTCGAAAGCGGACAGACCATACTTCTGGCACCCGATGATCCCAAACGCTTGGTAAAAATCACTTCACACGATGCTGAATTGATGCTTTTCGATGGACGTGTGCTGGCACAAAACGGGTGGTATGTTGTTCGTAGTTTACTTCCGGCCGGAAAAACAGGCAAAGTTTTAACATGGGCTGTGGAAGCAAATGCAATTAAGGATTGGGTGCGAGAACCAAATATTGGATTCTCCCAGGTTGGCTACCTTCCATCGCAACAAAAAATTTCGGTAATTGAACTCGACAAAAAAGACAAAGCACTTTCAAAAGCATCACTATTTAAAATCAGTAACGACGGGGAAGTTAAAGAAGTCTTCAGTGGTAATGTGATACCCTGGGGTGACTATTTTAAATACCACTATGTGAAATTTGATTTTTCTCCGGTGAACACACCCGGAATTTACTACATTCAGTATGGTGATTTCAAAACGAATAACTTTCTGATCGAAAATAACGTTTACGACTGGATCACAGACGCAACCAGCGATATCTGGATCCCCATACATATGAATCACATGTTTGTTAACGAATCTTACAGGGTGTGGCATGGTGAACCTTTTAAGGAAGGTTATCTTCAGGCACCTCCAAACACCGATCATTTCGATCTCCATCGACAGGGACCAACCACAGATACCGAGTATAAACCGCTGGAAACAATTCCCGGATTAAACATAGGTGGTTTTTTCGATGCCGGAGATTTTGATATTGAGACAAGATCGAACATTTCGGTGTTGCAGAATTTTGTTCAAACATGGGAGTATTTCAAACCTTTGCGCGATCAGACTTTTATTGATGAGACCCAGCGTTATGTTGATCTGCACCGCCCGGATGGAACGCCCGACATGTTGCAGTTTATTGAGCATACAACCTTACAACTGGTGGCCCAGGCAGAGATCATTGGTCACATGGCACAAACACTTTCGAATGCTGTTCTGGATAACTATCACCACCTTGGCGATGCGGCCTCAATAACAGATGGCCTTCCGTATAATCCCAGCCTCGGCCCTTATGAAGTAGCAGCCGATGGTAAATCAAGCGGTATTAAGGATGATATGTGGGCGTTCACAAGCCGGAATCCAGGTCTTGACCTCAGGGCGGCAGCAGCTTTTGCGGCTGCAAGTCGTACCTTAAAAGGCTATAATGATGATCTTTCGGAAAGGGCCTTAAAAGAATCAAAAAGATTGCTGAATGAGGCTACTGAACTACTCGCTGATCAGCCGCAGAATAACTTTAGCCGCTCCCGTGGTTTAGGAGATATGACGACCAATCTTCAGCTATACATTACAACCGGGGAACAACAATATGCCGATAAATTTCAGGAAGTTTTATGGCCTGCTCTAGATCGGAATGTCAGTTTAACCCTATTGACCGCCCTACATGCCATACCACACATGCCCCCATCCTATAAAGACAAGCTTCTGCCTTATGTTCTTAAGTACAAAGAGTATATTAATGATCTTGAAAAAGGTAATCCTTACGGAGTTCCCATAGGCCTTGGCAACTGGGCCGGCAGTGGTAGTATCGTTAGTTTTGGGACGACCATTTGTTTTGCAAACAGTCATTTCCCGGATATTATTGATGCCAGCCATGCATTTAAAACCACCAACTGGTTGTATGGTTGCCATCCGTATCACAATTACTCACTGGTTGCAACACTAGGTGCTGCCCGTCCCAAAGCAGTTTTTTACGGGAACAACAGGGCTGATTTCTCATTTATTCCCGGTAATGTTGCCCCGGGTATTCTATTCAGAAAACCCGACCACTTTGAAAACTATGACGACTGGCCATTCCTTTGGGGACAAAACGAAGGCACCATTGGAGGAAATACCAATTATTTAATTTTTGGAACGGCATTTAAGAATTTTGTGAAACAGACGAAATAATTCATAAAAAAAAGAAGAATAAAAAAACCGGGATCCCTCCCGGTTTTCATTATCCTGTAATAAAGTTAGTGCCTGTCTATTAGAAACTAAAACTCACACCCACCTTATAAATTGCTCCCATGAAACCAAACTGGTTCACTTCCCAGGGATATCTGAATCGCCCTCCAAGATCGGTGTCAAAATCGCCTTTTGCTTCAATTACATCCGGATACACATCCAGAATATTATTCGCAGTAAGGCTTACATTCAGTTGTTCTGTAATGTGATAATGCAAAATCAGGTCGGTTAATACTTTCCCGCTAAAGGTTTGGTCTTTTGTTGCATCCGCCGGATGTCTCCAGGTTACCTCACCAAAATACGTATTATTCAAATTTGCATTGAATTTACCCCGGCTAAAGTTAAATCCCAGGTTATATTTTAAGTTAGGCCTTGCCGAGGTGACACGTGCCTTTTCTTCCCTGTTAAATATTTCGATATTGGCATCCTGGAAGACCTGAGGTGCATTTATTTCACCGAGGATTGAAGTTTTATTGGTGTTTAATGCCAATACAATATCAAGCAGGCTTTCAGTTCCCAGCTTAATATCATCGTAACTCAGAACCATATCAACTCCTTCTGTCCTGGTGTTCAAGGCATTCACAAAGAACTTGAATGCTTCTACCCCGGAGCTTTCAAGGTTTTCCCGCACCACATTTCCTTCGGGTAACTGACCGGTTGAAATCTGGTTTGAAAACAGCACCCGGTTATCCACCCTAATGTTGTAATAATCAACAGCAAGTGATAAGTTTTCAAGGATTAAAAATGTGAACCCTCCTGTAATATTCAGGGCATCTTCCGCATCCAAAGCAGGTACTCCGAGCAGATCTCTGATTACCGGATCAACATTGTTAAATGTTCCTTCCTGTTGTATATTACCATCAACAACAAGTGTCTGGATGTTACTTAAATAAATCTGGTGAAGCGAAGGTGCTCTGAATCCCGTACTTACAGATGCTCTGATCGCACCTTTATCATTTGGCAAAAGAAGCCTGGAATCAATTTTCCATGAGGAATTCGCTCCAAAGTCGGAATAGTTCTCCTGACGGAAAGCGCCACCCACAAGGAAAGATTTGGTGATGTCGAAATCTACCCCTGCGTAAACCCCAATATTTGAGCGGTTTTCTTTCAATGCGTTCTCAGGCATTAGCCCGGGAAATGATTGTGCGCCGCCCTTAATGTATGATTCTTCCTGACCGGCACTGACTTCAAAGGTTTCCCGTCTTGCTTCCATTCCAAAAAACAGATCAACTTTATTGAAAGTTCTTCGTACGTCCACGTTGCCGACAATATTCCCAAATGAGTATCCTCCTGGTGAAAAAGAGGTTGGACTTGAAGCTCCAAGACCCGTGTTTATGGTGTTTCCAACCGTATAGTCTACGCTGTTTTTACCAGTCGTAGCACCCACATCGACAGACCAATCATTGAATTGAAAAATATTGCCAACCGTTGCCGTCCAGTCATCAATAGAAGTTTCAAAAGTAGGAAGGAATCCATTGTATGACCCTTTTCCATCATAGAGCGGATTGCTTGCTGCATCGGTTTGTACACCTGGCCAATATGGAGTTCTGTACAAAGCAAAAGATGTCCCGATCCTTTTTGTATAACCGGCCGTAGCATAAAATTTACCGATGTTGTGTTCGATTCCAAAATTGGCATATCCTGAATATTTGTCGTATTCGGGTTGCCCTACGATCATACCCAATCCGGGATTTGCTCTTTGCCAGTCAGTATTCCCGTTTAAAATTTGAGCTCCTGTTGCCACATTCCCCGGAGTAGCCTCAAAACCACCGGCTGCTTCAATCGGAATTGCTCCTGCATCGTATAAAAAACCAAAAAGACCATCACCTCCGGGCTCCCCTGCCCTGTTGGTATAATCCTGGTGATAAAAACTTCCGGTTAGGTTCAAATAACCGTTTTCACCTATGCCAAAACCCTTATTTATATCCCCGCTATATAATAATCCATCACCTTCCATGGTAATTCCTGAGGATAGATTTACATTGTAATCCGACGCACTTTCTTTCAAAACTAAATTAATTACCCCTGCAATTGCATCTGAGCCAAACAGTGCGCTGGCACCGTCTCTTAAAACCTCAATTCTTTCAATGGCTGAAACCGGTATGGATTTCATGTCGGTTCCAACCTCACCTCTGCCCGGTGTTTCGTTCACATAAACCTGGGCACTCTGATTCTTTCTTTTCCCATTCACAAGAACCAACGTTCTTGACGGTCCAAGATTTCTCAGCTCTGATGGATCAAAATGAGCAGTTGCATCTGAAATGGTTTGGCTGGTTGAGTTATAAGAAGGAATTTTATAGGTCAACATTTGATCTAAAGTGGGTTGACCACTCCTTTTTAATTCTGCAATATCAATATTGTCAATGGGCACAGGCGATCCCATTACGGTTCTCGGACGACCTCTTGAACCAATAATGACTAAGTCTTCCATGGTATTCACTTCCATAG